>JBAUUM010000753.1:0-2429 GCA_049582705.1 Actinocatenispora sp. | reverse complement strand
CCTGGGGCAACGCGCCCGCGCCGCGGTCGCCGCCGGGCGCATCACCACCCTCACCGGCTTCCGCAGCACATCGGTCGAGGCCTCCGACGGGCGGCTGACGCTGGTCAGCCAGGACGGGCAGCGCCTCGAACGCGTCGACGAGGTCGTCGCGGTCACCGGACTGCGACCCGACCTGACGATGCTCTCGGAAATCCGCCTCGGCCTGGACACCACCCTGCAGGCGCCCGTCGCGCTCGCGCCGCTGATCGACCCGAACGTGCACTCCTGCGGCACCGTCTACCCGCACGGCGCGGCCGAACTCACCCACCCCGAACCCGGCTTCTACCTGGCCGGCATCAAGTCCTACGGCCGCGCCCCCACGTTCCTCGCACTCACCGGATACGAGCAGGTCCGCAGTATCGCGGCCGCGCTGGCCGGTGATCACGACGCGGCCGCGCGGGTCGAGCTCACCCTGCCCGACACCGGCGTGTGCGGCGGATCCGGTCTGTTCGACGAACCTGACACCACCACTAGCGGCGGATGCTGCTCGACCGGGCCGGAGCTGGTCGACGTGACCGGCCCGGCAGGTCCGTGACGCTGCCCGCCTCCCCATAGCGCGCCGACACCCCCAGTGGTGTCGGCGAGCCGACCCGCCGCCAGCTGCGACGCGTCCTGGTCTGCTGTGCACGACCGAGATCACCAGCTGGGGCGTGCTCTACTACGCCTTCCCCGTCCTGGCCCCCGACATCAGCCACACCACCGGCTGGTCACTGCCCGCCGTCACCGCCGGCCTGTCACTCGGTCAGATAGTCGCCGCGCTGGCCAGGATCCCCGTCGGCCGGTGGCTGGACCGCATCGGCCCCCGCGCCATCATGACCACCGGATCCCTCCTGGCCGTCCCCGCACTGCTCAGCGTCACCGCCGCCACCGCCCTGGCCGCGCTCGCCGGCCTCGCCAGCACACCCCGCCAGCCACCCACGGCCGGCACACCCACGCCCTGACGCCGGCGAGATGCGGGCGCCTCGTAACGCCGTGCAGGTCGAACAACCGCGCCGGGAGCGCACTTCCGGACTCATTCGTCGAACGGCGCCAGCGCATTGCGGGGCAGACTCTCCGCGTCGATGAGCCCACGACGCATCGCATAGGCCACCGCCAACGTCCTGTTCGGACAGTTCAACCTCTTCAACACGGTGCCCACATGTCGCTTGACCGCGTGCATCGACAGGTCCAACGCGCTCGCGATCTGCTTGTTGGCCATGCCCTCACCCAACAGCTGCAGAACCGACAACTCCACCGGGCTCAGAAACGACGGCCGCTGCGCATCAGACGACTCCAACCGACGAAGCTTGGTCAACAACCGGCCCGCCAACACCCCCGGCATCGGCATCGTCCCGGCCACCGCACCGTCCAACGCGTCAGCCAGCGACTGCTCCGTCAGCTCCCCCTCCAGCAAGAACCCGTCCGTGACAATCCCCGGCACGTTGCCCACCACGTGGTCAGTGACCGCCCGCACCAGCACCACACTGTGCACCCCCGCAGCCCGGACCTGCGTCAACACACCCCGCAGCGCGGTGGAATCCAACGAGTCCATCGCAACGACCAGGACGTCGTACCGGGCCCAGCCGCCGATCCAACGCAACAGCGCTTCCGGCGACACCGCCTCGACCACCGAAACCCTCGGCACCAGCTCCAGCATCGACGTCAGACCCCGCCGCTGCGCCTCCGTCGCCGTGCACACCAACACCCGCAGACGGCCCGAAGTACCCGACGGCAGCTCCGCCACCTGGTCGCCCCACTCATTCACCAACAGCCCGCACCCATCCCTGGCATTCACGTCAACGGCCACGCATCAACCAAGATTAATGGGTTTCTGTTCCGAGCGCAGAGTTGCCCTATCTCAGGTCTACGTCCCGCAGTGCTGGTGACCAGGAACGAACAACAGAAGCCCTGGCCACAATGTTCATGCGGCCAGGGCGATGGTGGGCCGGTCAGGTGGCCGGTGCGAGTTCGGTGAGCAGCGCTTGTACGTGGCGGGCGATGGTGTCTCGGATCGGCCGGATCTCCGCGACGCCCTGGCCGGCGGGGTCTTCCAGTTTCCAGTCGAGGTACCGCGTGCTGGGGAGGATCGGGCAGGCGTCACCGCAACCCATCGTGACGACCACGTCGGCGGACCGGACCGCGTCCTCGGTGAGCTTCTTGGGTGATTCGCCGGACAGGTCGATGCCGATCTCCGCCATCGCCGTCACGACGGCGGGGTTGACCTGCTCGGCGGGCGCGGACCCGGCGGACCGCGCGCGCACGGTCCCGGCCGCGTGGTGCCGCAGCAGGGCGGCGGCCATCTGTGAGCGGCCGGCGTTGTGTACGCAGACGAACAGCACCTCGGGGATGACGGTCACGATGCCTCCTTGCGTCGCGGTGGTGCGAGCGGGGTGGGCCGCGCGGACCGGGCC
>JBAUUM010000752.1:0-4169 GCA_049582705.1 Actinocatenispora sp. | reverse complement strand
GTGCACGCGGGCGTCGGCGGCGGCCCGGCCGCGGGCCAGCGCCTCGTCCCACGCCGCACAATGGTCCACCTCGGCGCGCTCGACGGTGATCGAACCGTTCACCACGCCGGCGGCCCACTCCAGTGAGCGTTCCAGGAAGTCCGCCGGCTCCAGCAGCACGTCGGCGATGCCCAGCTGGTGTGCCTGCTTGGGCTTGAGCTGCTTGTTCTGGTTCATCGCGTTCTCGATGATGACCGTCACGGCCTTGTCGGCACCGATCAGGTTGGGCAGCAGCTGGGTGCCGCCCCAGGTCGGGGCGAGGCCCAGGAAGCACTCCGGGAACGACAGGGCGGCCGCGCCCGAGGACAGGGTGCGGTACCCGCAGTGCAGCGCCAGCTCCAGCCCGCCGCCCATGACGGCGCCGTTGATGAACGCGAAGGTCGGGATGTCGCCGCCGTGCAGTCGGGCGAACACCCGGTGCCCGAGCCGTCCGATCGACAGGGCCTGGTCACGGTCCTGGATCAGCGGCATGCCGGTCAGGTCGGCGCCCACGGCGAAGATGAACGGCTTGCCGGTCACGGCGACGAACCGCACCTTGGGCGCGTGCGCGTACACGTCGTCCAGGGCGGCGTCCAGGCTGGCCAGCCCGGCCGGGCCGAACGAGGACGGCTTCTTGTGGTCGTGGCCGTTGTCGAGGGTGATCACGGCGGCCTCGCCGTCCAGCCCGGGTACCCGGACGTAGCGGACGAGCGCCTTGGTCACGACCTCGTCGGGAAACTCCGGAGTGCTCACTTGTTTCCCTCCCACGCGGGGTTCTCCCAGATGACCGAGCCACCCATGCCGATGCCGATGCACATGGCGGTGAGCCCGTAGCGGACCTCGGGGTGCTCGGCGAAGTGCCGGGCGAGCTGCGTCATCAGCCGCACGCCGGAGGAGGCGAGCGGGTGGCCCATGGCGATCGCGCCGCCCCATGGGTTGACCCGCTGGTCGTCGTCGGCGATGCCGAAGTGGTCCAGGAACGCCAGCACCTGCACGGCGAACGCCTCGTTGAGCTCGAACAGCCCGATGTCCTCGATGGACAGACCGGCCAGTCGCAGCGCCCGTTCCGTGGACGGGATCGGGCCGACTCCCATGACCTCCGGCTCCACGCCGACGAAGCCGTAGCTGACCAGTCGCATCGCGATGGGCAGCCCCAGCTCCCGGGCCACCTCCTCGGCGGCGATGATCGAGCAGGTCGCGCCGTCGTTGATGCCGGCGGCGTTGCCGGCGGTGACCCGGCCGTGCGGCCGGAACGGAGTCTTGAGCCCGCCGAGTTTCTCCAGGCTGGTGTCGGCACGCGGTGCCTCGTCCGAGGCGGCCAGCCCCCAGCCCTCGTCGACCGAGCGGGTGGCCACGGTGACCAGGTCGGCCTGGATCTTGCCGTCGGCGTACGCCTTGGCCACCTTCTGCTGGCTGGCCAGCGCGAACCGGTCGGCCCGGTCCTTGTCGATGCCCGGCAGCCGGTCGTGCAGGTTCTCCGCGGTCGCCCCCATCACCAGCGCGGACGGGTCGACGAGCTTCTCGGACAGGATCCGCGGGTTCGGGTCGACGCCCTCGCCCATCGGGTGACGGCCCATGTGCTCGACCCCGCCGGCGATGGCCACGTCGTAGGCGCCGAAGGCGATACCGGACGAGACCGTGGTGACCGCGGTCATCGCGCCGGCGCACATCCGGTCGATGGCGTACCCGGGGACGGTCTTGGGCAGGCCGGCCAGCAGCGCGGCGGTGCGGCCGATGGTCAGACCCTGGTCGCCGATCTGGGTGGTCGCCGCGATGGCGACCTCGTCGACGCGCTCGGGCGGCAGTTGCGGGTTGCGGCGGATGAGTTCGCGGATGCAGCGGATGACCAGGTCATCGGCGCGGGTCTCCGCGTACATGCCGCCCGCCTTGCCGAACGGGGTGCGTACGCCGTCTACGAAGACGACGTCGCGGACGGTACGGGGCACGCGAGCCTCCTACAGGATGCGGTGCGGTCGAACCCGATGCTACTCGTCAGTAACTACGTTCGCTCAGGGTCCCCGGTCTGTGCCTCGCATCACACCCGAAAGGGTCAGTCGGAGCGCAGTGCCTCGGTGAGTACCTGCCCGGTCAGCTCGACCTGCCACGGTCGGGCGCCATGATCCAGCAGGAACGCCTCGACATGGTCCCGTTCCGCCCGCTCGGGCGGACTCCAGGACAGTCGGCGCACCGTGTCCGGGCTCAGCAGGTTCTCCGTCGGTACCCGATGGGCCGTGGCGATCGCGGTGACCGCGGCCCGGGACCGGGTCAGCCGCGCCGCGGCGGCCGGATCCCGCTCCGCCCACCGGTGCGGTGGCGGAGGACCGTCGGCCGCCACGCTCGTCGGCGGGAGCTGGGAGTCCGGCAGCGTGCGTGCCTCCTGGATCGTGGACAGCCAGGTCCGGGTCAGCCGCCGGGCACCCCGGTTGCTGAAGCCGGGCAGCGCGAGCAGTGCACGCTCGTCGGCCGGGTCCGCCTGCGCCGCGGCGATGATCGCGGCGTCCGGTAGTACCCGCCCCGGCGCCACGTCGCGACGCTGGGCCGCCTCGTCCCGTGCGGTCCACAGGGCGCGCACCCGGGCCAGCCCACGTGCGCCGCGTACCCGGTGGATGCCGGACGTCCGGCGCCACGGGTCGTTCCTCGGTCGCGGCGGGCGGGCCGCCATCAGCGCGGCGAACTCCTGCCCGGCCCACTCCGACTTGCCCTGCCGGTCCAGCTCCTCGGCCAGCGCGTCGCGCAGCGCGATGAGCAGTTCCACGTCCAGGGCCGCGTACGCGAGCCAGCTGGTGGGCAGCGGGCGGGACGACCAGTCCGCCGCAGAGTGGTGCTTCTCCAGCGCGTACCCGAGCAGCCGCTCCGTGATGGCCGCGAGGCCGACCCGTTCGAAGCCGGCCAGTCGCGCCGCCAGTTCCGTGTCGAACAGCCGCCTGGGTCGCATCTCCAGCTCGGCCAGGCAGGGCAGGTCCTGGCTGGCGGCGTGCAGTACCCACTCCTCCTCGGCGATCGCGGCGGTCAGCGCGGACAGGTCGGTACCCGCGGCGGTCAACGGAATCGGGTCCACCAGCGCCGTGCCCGCGCCGGCCCGGCGCAGTTGCACCAGGTAGGCACGCTGGCTGTACCGGTAGCCGGAGGCCCGTTCGGCGTCGATGGCGACGGGTCCGGTGCCGGCGGCGAAGCGCTCGATCATCGCCGCGAGCGCCGCCGGGTCGGCGACGGGGGTCGGGATGCCGTCCCGCGGCTCGCGCAGGACCTCGGACGCCGGCGCCTCGGGCACGGAGTCGGCGTCGGGCACGGAGTCGGCGTCGGGCACGGAGTCGCCCGCGCCGGGGGATCCGCCGGCATCGGAGGATCCGGCGGCGTCGACACCGTGCGTGTTCGGGCCCGCCGGCGGTTCGTCGCGCGGCGGGAGGGGTTGGTTGCGGTTCGTAGGGGCGTCCGTGGTGGCGTCCCGACTTACCGGAGTTGATCCGTCGACCACCTGCCCACCGTACGGGTGGTGTGCCAGGGAATCGTTGCCGCCCTGCCGACGCGGCGCGGGATTGCTGTGTCCGGCCCTCGAATTTGTCGGCTTTGGTGGCGTAGCGTATGGACGCTCCCGGGCTGCCGGTCTCTGCTGTTTGTCGGGTACCGTCCTGCACCGTTGCTCGCGCCCGCGAACTTTCGGGTGTGGCATCCGGCAGTTACGGTGTGCCGCAGGAGAGCGGTTCGAGTCCGGCCCGCCGACCTGTCGCGTCCGTGCCGGTGACGACCTGCGCCGCACCTCCGCGAGGCTGGGCATGACACGGGAGGACCGTAACCAGATGACCGATCCGTACGCGCCGAGCGGGCGGCAGGACGGCCCGTCGGCCTCCGTGCCTCCCGGATCTCCCGTCGCCCCGGCCGCCGACGGCCACGGTGCGGGTTCTCCGTCGGCCCACGGTACGGCCCCGTCGTCCGGGCACCCGTGGAACGTGGTCGAGGATCCGACGCCTGCGCAGTCGGCCGCCGCGCAGAGCGGGTACGGGAACGGTCCGACGCCGCCGCAGCCGACCTTCGTGGGTGGCCAGCAGCCGTACCCCGGTCCGCAGGGCCAGGCGCCGGGCATGGCGCCGCAGGGTGTGCCGGGTCAGCCGGCTTCCGCGCAGCCCGGGCCGGGTCAGGGCGTGCCGGGTCAG
>JBAUUM010000751.1:0-10651 GCA_049582705.1 Actinocatenispora sp. | reverse complement strand
GCCCCCCACACCCCGCGCCGGAGGCCGGCTGCGGCCGCGGTTACGGCGAGGGCTGATCGGTTGGGCGTTCCTCGCCCCGTTGTTGTCGCTCAACATCCTCGTCGTGCTCGGGCCGTCGATCGCGACGGTGTACTACTCGTTCACCGACTGGTCGGGCATCGGTCCGGCGAACTTCATCGGTCTCGGCAACTACACCCGTGCGCTCACCGATCCGGCCGTGCACGAGGCGTTGACGCACAACGCGATCTGGTTCGTGCTGTTCCTGTCGGTGCCGATGATCCTGGGCATGCTCGGCGCGCACCTGATCAACCAGGTGCGCCGGTTCCAGATGCTCTACCGGATCCTGTTCTTCATCCCGTACGTGACGGCCAGCGTCATCAACGCGGCGATCTGGAAGATGCTGCTGTCCCCGGAGAGCGGGATCGGCCACGTGCTGGGATTCGACCAGGCCTGGCTCGGCGACCCGGACACCTCCCTGTACGCGGTGAACTTCGTCGTCGACTGGCACTGGTGGGGATTCCTCGCGGTGATCTTCTTCGCCGCGATGCAGGGTGTCGACCCGCAGCTGTACGAGGCGGCGACCCTCGACGGCGCCAACCGCTGGCAGCAGTTCCGCGCGGTCACGCTGCCGGGCATCCGACCGACCATGATCTTCATCGTGCTGATGACGGTGATCTGGTCGCTCAAGGCGTTCGACTACATCTTCATCATGACCCACGGCGGTCCGGCGAACTCCTCGGACGTGGTCTCCACGCTCATGTACGACCAGGCCTTCAACGAGTACTCGGCGGGCTACGCCGCCGCGCTGGGCATGTCGATGACCGTCGTCACCGGCATCGTGCTGGCCGCCTACCAGTTCCTACGCAAGAAGGGGTGGGAGGAATGAGCGTCGCCGCCCCGCCGCGCCGGGCCTGGCACCGCCCGCGGTTCGGCGCCCACCTGGTGCTCGTCGTCCTCGCGCTGTTCGCGATCGGGCCGGCCGTGCTGCTGTTGTTCAACGCGTTCAAGAACAACGCGCAGATCGGTGCGAGCCCGCTGACCCCGCCGACGTCGCTGAGCCTGGACAACTTCTCCACCGCCTGGCGCGACGGGGACTTCGCGACGACCATGACCAACAGCGTCATCCTCGTCGTCGGCTCCGCGCTCGGCACCTGCCTGATCGCCGGCCTCGCCGCGTACGGGCTGAGCCACCTGAACGTGCCCGGCGGCGGCGGTGTCATCGCGTACCTGTTCCTCGGCAGCGCGATGCCGGTACAGCTGTTCGTGGTGCCGCTGTTCTCCCTCTGGACCGACCTGCGCCTCACCGACAGCCTGTTCGGGCTGATGGTGATCTACTGGGCGACCGACGCGCCGTTCGCGACCCTGCTGCTGCGCTCGTTCCTGATGAAGGTGCCGAAGGAGTTCGTGGAGGCGGCGCGGCTGGAGGGCGCGTCGGAGCTGCAGATCGCCTGGCGGATCATCCTGCCGCTGGCCCGGTCCGGCTTCATGACGGTCGCGCTGGTCGTGGGTCTGTGGGCGTGGAACGAGTTCTTCTGGGCGATCACGTTCATCCACGACCCGTCGAAGCGGCCCATCTCCACCAGCTTTCTGTCCTTCCAGGACCAGTACTCCACCGACTGGGGCCTCACCAGCGCGGCGGCGCTGTTCATGCTGGTCCCGATCGTGCTGTTGTTCGTAACGCTGCAGCGGCGTTTCGTCGCGGGCCTGACCTCTGGTGGACTGAAGTGACCCAACCCAACGTCATCCTCATTGTCTCCGACCAACTGCGTCGCCAGGCGCTCGGCTGCTACGGCGACCCGAACGTCAGCACCCCGAACATCGACGCGCTCGCCGAGTCGGGTGCGCGCTTCACGGCCGCGTCCTCGACGTACCCGGTGTGCGTACCGATGCGGTTCACGATGATGACGGGGGAGTACGCGCACACCCGGTTCATCCCGGCGATCGAGTGGCGGATGTCGCCGGCCGAACGGACCATCGCCGACGAGTTCAACGACAACGGCTACGACACCGCGCTGTTCGGCAAGTGGCACCTGTACGGCAACTTCGGCCACTACCCGGGCCACACGGTGGTCAAGGCGTCGCGTACCCCGGTACCGCGGCCGTTCCAGGGCCGGTTCGGGACCTTCGCCGGCTTCGACATCTCCAACGACCCGTACGACACGTGGTACTCCACCCAGGACGACGACACGATGCGCAAGCTCGACGGGTTCCAGACCGACGAACTGTTCGGGATGGCGACCACGTACGCGACGCAGCAGCGGGACAAGCCGTTCGCCGCGGTGCTGTCGGTCGAACCACCGCACCCCATCTTCACCGCCCCGCCGGAGTACTGGGAGCGGTGGAAGGACCGGGAGCTGGTACTGCGGGACAACGTGGTGCTGGACAAGGAGTACCGCAAGCGCGGCCCGCACGGCGGCGACGTCCTCGACGATCTGCGGGTGTACTACGCGATGATCGAGAACCTGGACGACAACGTCGGGCGCCTGGTGGCGTCGCTGCGCGAGGCCGGCACCCTGGACAACACCATCATCGCGCTCACCGCCGACCACGGCGAACTGCTCGGCTGCCACGGGCTGCTGTCCAAGCAGCGACCGTGGGAGGAGTCGGTGGGGGTCCCGCTCATCATCGGCAACGTCGGTCGGCGCGTCGTGGACGATCCGGTCTGCACCGAGGACCTGTTCCCGACCCTGCTCGGCCTGGCCGGCATCACGCCGCGGGACGGCAAGCCGGGCATCAACCTGGCGCCCGTCGCCCGCGGCGAGACCGACCAGCTCGACCGGGAAGGGGTCATGTTGGAGTTCGTCGCGGAACTGCGACCGAAGATCGTGTTCCACGAGGAGACGTGGCGCGGCTACCGCTCCCGGCGGTACAAGTACACGGTCCTCGGCGACGCGCACGGCGGCCGGCCGTGGCAGTTCTTCGACCTGGAAGCCGACCCGTACGAGCTGACCAACCTGATCGACGACCCGGCGTACGCCGACGAGATCCGCCGGCACCACTCGCTGCTGCGCGAGCGGATGGCGGAGACCTACGACCACTACGTCCTGGCACCCGCGCACGGGTTGCCGGGCCTCAACACCTGGGATCCGACCGCCGAGAACCAGTTGCGTTTCGGCTGACCGGCACGGGCGCCTCCCCGCCCCGGGAGGTGGCCGTACCACTCGTCACCGCACGACCCCATCGCCCGGGGCATGCCCCGCCCCGGGAGCGTCACCGCTCTCCTCATCCCCGGGAGGTGGCCGACTTCCCACCCTGCGACCCCATGGCCCGGGGCGTGCCCGCTCCGGGCGCATCACCGCTCTCCTCATCCCCGGGAGGCACCATGCGTCGCATCATCCGATCCGGCATCCTCGCTGCCGCGGTCACCGCAACCCTGTCCGCGTCCCTGACCACACCCGCGCACGCGACCGGCGCGCCGTACACCGGTCACCAGTACGACTTCGGTGGCGCGGTGACGGCCATCAACGGTGGCATCGCCACGGTCGACGCCATCGCCGACAGCATCACCACGTCCACCGCGGGCAGCGAGGCGGCGGTCGCGTCGCACCGCGCGTCGCTGCAGTACGGCGACGTCACGCCGGGCGTCGGTCCGGCGCTGAGCCTCTACCCCGGCCCGGCCGGTGTGCCGGCGTCCAACCAGTACTCCGTGACGGTCGACGGGCAGCCGTCGTTCGTGTACCGGTCGCTCGCGGCCAAGCACGACACGAACCGGGAAGCCGACACGTCGTGGACCAGCTTCTCGTTCGCCGGCGCGGTGACCGTCAGGGTCACCGCGCTGGCGCAGAGCGGGCTGACCGGGTGCATGGTGCGGCCCGGGTCCGCCGCGATCACCACCTCGTACGCGAACAACACCTGCACGTTCACGATGGCGCAGCCGAGGAACGTGTCGGTCGAGTTCGATCCGAACATCCACAACCCGATCGCGCATCCGATGCTGGTGTTCGGGAACCCGCCCGAGAACGACGTCCCCCCGGCGACCGGCGACCCGAACGTGCTGTACTTCGGACCCGGCGTGCACCAGATCGGCTCCGGGAACGTACTGCACTCCGACGAGACCGTGTACCTGGCCGGTGGCGCCTGGGTGGAGGGCGCGTTCATCGCGAACGGGCCGGTGGACAACGTGACGATCAAGGGCCGCGGCGTACTGGACGGTCTGTTCATGGACACCGGGAACCAGGACACCAACAAGAACCAGCCCGGCATGATCGACATCGCGGACCAGAGTTCGCAGAACCTTCTCGTCGAGGGCATCACCCTGGTCAACTCGCCGCGTTTCAACGTCCGCGCGCTCGCGAAGTACACCACCATCGAGAACGTCAAGACCATGTCGTGGTGGTACAGCACCGACGGTATGGTGGCCGGCAACACGGCGCTGGTGGAGAACAACTTCGTGAAGTCCAACGACGACTCGATCAAGGTGTTCTGGGGTGACGAGGTCGTGCGCCGCAACACGGTCTGGCAGCTGGAGAACGGCGCACCCTTCATGATCAGCTGGAACCTGGAGATCGACCCGAGCAACGTCCACGTGTACGACGACGACGTCATCCACGCCGAGCACTACCAGATCCAGAAGTCGGCCGTCTTCCGCTCGCTGCATGCCGGCGCGGGCACCCCGAACCGGTACCTGTTCGAGAACATCCGGGTCGAGAACGCCAACTGGCGGCTGTTCTACCTCGCCGTCGAGAACAACAAGTGGTACGACCCGACGCTCGGCTACGGAGAGATCGACCAGGTGGTCTTCCGCGACATCCACGCGCAGACCACGTTCACGCACCCGAGCGTGCTGCAGGGCATCGACGGCACGCACAAGGTACGCGACGTCAACTTCGTCAACGTCTTCATGGACGACGCCTGCCAGTCCGACGCCGGGAACTTCACCATCGGCCCGGCCGCCACCAACGCCATCCGGATCGTCAAGAGCACCGACGGGAGCTGCTGGACATGAACATCGTCGTTGTCCTCGCCGACGACATGGGCTGGGGGGATCTGGGCTGCTACGGCTCCGCGATCCCCACACCGAACATCGACCGGCTGGCCGCCGAGGGTGCCAGGGCCACGAACTGCCACTCGGCGTCCGCGGTCTGCACGCCCAGCCGGTACGCGCTGATGACCGGGCGCTACGCGTGGCGCGGCCCGCTGAAGAACTTCGTCCTGATGGGCCACGGTCCGGCGCTGATCGAGCCGGACCGGCCGACCCTGGCCAGCGTGCTGAAGGCCGCCGGCTACACCACCGGGGCGTTCGGCAAGTGGCACCTCGGTCTCGGCTGGCGGCACCGGGACGGTTCGGTGCGCTCCGCGTTCACGCCGGGTGCCCGGCTGCACGACGACGTCGCGACCGACTTCGGTCGCGACGTGGACTACACCGCGCCGTTCACCGGTGGCCCGCTGGAACTGGGGTTCGACCGCTTCCACGGCATCGCCGGTTCGCTGGACATGCCGCCGTACGCGTTCCTGGACCAGGACCGTACGGTCGGCATCCCGGACCGGGAGAAGGAGCGGTACCTCACCGAACAGCGGCCCGGTCTGCAGGTCGAGGGATTCGACGAGAGCGAGGTCGATGTCGCCTTCACCCGGGAGGCCGTCGCGTTCGTCGAGGCGCAGTCCGGGCCGTTCCTGTGCTACCTGGCACCGTCCGCGCCGCACCGACCCAACGTGCCACCCGCGTTCGTCCGTGGCCGGTCCGGGCTCGGTGACCGCGCCGACGGAGTGTGCCTCGTCGACTGGGCGGTCGGCGAGCTGCGTGCCGCGCTGGAACGCACCGGCGTACTCGACGACACGCTGTTCATCGTGACCAGTGACAACGGTGCGGTCACGTACTTCACCGACGATGGTGACCCGACGGTGCACCGGCCCAACGGGGACTGGCGCGGTCAGAAGGGCGACCTGTGGGACGGAGGGCACCGGGAACCGTTCGTGGCCCGCTGGCCCGGCCGGATCCCCGCCGCCTCGCGCACGGACGCGCCGATCTGCCTGACCGACGTGCTGCCCACGGCGGCCTCGGCCGCCGGCCTGGACGTACGGGTCGACGACGGGCGGGACATCCTGCCGGTCCTCGCCGGCGCCGACCCGGGTGATCCGGCGCGGCCGATCGTGCACCACAGCATGGCGGGCCGGTTCGCGCTGCGTGCCGGCCGGTGGAAGGCGCTGTTCGCCTTCGGCCCCGGCGGTGGCTTCTCCGAACCGTCGATCGGTGACCTGTTCTCCTCCGGTACGGGCAAGGTGCACTCGACGCCCCCGTGGGACGCGGAACACCCGGCCGGTCAGCTGTACGACATGGACGCCGATCCGTACGAGACAGACAACCTGTGGGACCGGGAGCCGGGCGTGGTGGCCGAGCTGTACGACATCCTGCGCGGCATCTGCGGCGACCCCGGCAGTGGTCTGCCCTTCGACGTCCCGCTGCGCGCGGCGAACTAGGGCGGCGGTCGGACCGCCGGGGTGCCGCGCTCCGGCACGCTCGTCGCCTCCCGAGCCGGAGCGCGGCTTGCTTTCAAGCGCGCTCGAAGCCTTAGCGTCAAGGCCATGACCACGACGAACGAGACGAAGACATGGATCATCACGGGCGCGAGTTCGGGTCTCGGCCTGGCGCTCGCCGAGGCGGCACTCGAGGCCGGCGAGCATGTGATCGGGACCGCGCGACGGGCCGACCGGTTCGACGGGCTCACGGCGCGGTACGGGGATCGGCTCCTCGCCATCGAGCACGATGTGCGCGACACGGCGGGCGCGGCCGCGGTCGTGCGGCGGGCGCTGGAGGTGTTCGGGCGCATCGACGTGCTCATCAACAATGCCGGCGCCGGACAGGTCGGCGCCGCCGAGGAGATCACGGATGCCGCGCTGCGGGCCATGCTCGAGCAGCACCTGTTCGGCCCTGCCGCCTATGTGCGTGCCGTGCTGCCCCACCTGCGGGAGCGTCGCTCGGGTGCGATCGTGCAGATGAGCAGCCAGGGCGGGCGGATGTCGTTCCCCGCCGTCGGCAGCTACTCGGCCGGCAAGTTCGCGCTCGAGGGCTGGTCGGAGGCGCTTGCGGGCGAGGTCGCACCGTTCGGGATCCGCGTCCTCATCGTCGAGCCCAGTCGCTTCCGAACCGCGTTCAACGCCGCCGACGTGCTCAACACGGCGCATCAGAGCTCGATCTACGACGAGGCCATCGGTGCGGTGCGCGTGAACATGGCCGAGGCCGACGGCACCCAGGAAGGCGACCCGGCACGCGCCGCCCGGGTGATCCGCGACATGCTCGACACCCCCGACGCGCCGCTCCGGCTCCCGCTCGGGGCCGAGGCGGTTCGCAATCTCACCCGCGTCTACCGTGGCGCGCTCGACGACATCGAGAAATGGGCGTCTGTGAGCGAGTCGGCGGATTTCCCGGGCATGCCGCCCGCGGTGCGCGCGTTCTGATCGCCGTACGCTGATGGCCATGGCCACTGACGCGCTGATCGAACGCATCCTCGCTGCCAGCGACGGGCCATCCTCCTCGGCGATCGATGCGCTGCACGAGCTGCTCGACGACGCCACGATCGAGGCGTCGTCGATGCCCAGGAGTGTCGCCGAGGCCGCCCGGCTTGTCGGCCTGTCGACGCACACCCTCCGGTATTACGAGCAGGAGGGACTCGTGCGGCCCGCTCGCAACGCCTCCGGGTACCGCGAGTACTCGGCGTCCGACCTGCGCCGCCTCGTCTTCCTCACCCGGATGCGCCTGTCCGGCATGACCATGACCGACCTCAAGCGCTACATCCTGCTCGTCGAGCAGGGCCCGAGCACCATTCCGGAACGCCGCCGCATCATGCTCGACCAGCAGGGCCGAATCACGCGGCAGATCCGTGAGCTCGGCCTGGCGCTGGAGACCACCGAGTACAAGATCCGCGTCTACGACGGGCATCCGGAAGGCTGACGCCCGCCCGCCGTCCACGGGGCTGAGGTGAGCGTTGTTTCACGGCCCCCGCGGCACCGCCGACGACTGCGGTGCCGCGTTCGGACGTCGGGGTGCCGCGGGTCAGCTCCTAACGGCCCATGGGAGCGGGCGGCGCCGGCCGACCGGCCCGCTGGGTGAGCACGACGATCCCGGCCACGATCGTGGCGAACAGGGCCAGCAGGGTGACGGGGAGGGCGGCGAGGAACACCCAGCGCCAGTTGAGCATGGTGCTGCCCACCCAGCCGAAGAAGAGGCCTGCCACCAACGCGAACGCGGCCACTCCGGCGACGATGGCCAGCGCACGACCGCGTTGCCGTCCCTGGTGCAGGGCGATGGCCACGACGGTCCCCACGACCGCTCCGGCGCCCAGACCCGTCACCGCTCGACCGGCCAGCAACACGGCCGGCGTCGGGGTCAACGTGGTCAAGGCCAGGCCGACGACCATCAGGACGATGGCGGGTATGCCGACTGCGTTGGGCGACCGTCGCCCGAGCAGTACACCGATGATGGAGGTCGCCGCTGCGACCACCGGGTAGATGAGGACGAACATGAGCATCCTCGCCGGTGCGAGGCCCAGTGCACCCTCGATTGCGTGCCACGTCCGGCCGAGCGGCGCCGTGGACAGACCCACCGCGACCAGCCCGGCCAGCGCCGGTCCGATCAGTGCCCAGGCCGGTGGACGGGTCTCCACACCAGGTCCGGTGCCGCCCGCCACTGTGCCGGGAGGAACCGGGTACCCGCCGGCCGGAGGTGTGCCCACGGGGCCGGGAACTGGGTGGGTCGGCCAGACCGGGGCACCCGGGCCCGGCGGCGGATAGTGCCCAGACGGACCGCCCGCTGGCGCGGGACCGGAGGGCGCGGCGCCGGACGGCGGGGGACCGCCGGGCGGGACCGGACCGGCGGGCGGTGGCCCGGCCGGGGCGGGAGCACCGATCGGGGTCGAACCGTCCGGGCCACCGGATGTGCCGGGGCCGGACGAGCCAGGGTCAGCGGAGGGATGCATCCGGCAATCCTATGAGAGCTGGCAAACCGGACCCCGCCTCGCAGGCCCCGCGGGACTCCTTGACCTCGGCGCGGCGGGATCGATAGTGTCCGTTATGCCGAAGGACATTCGGCTAGTCGAACAAGGCGAGTGAACTGAGGTCAGCCGTGCAGGACGCGTCGTTCACGCTCGATCCGGACTTCCGACTCGGCACCGTCGACCCCCGCCTGTACGGGTCCTTCGTCGAACACCTCGGCCGCTGCGTGTACGAGGGCATCGTCGAGCCCGGCCATCCGGCCGCGGACGGGCACGGCTTCCGCACCGACGTACTGGACCTGGTGCGCGAACTGGGCGTCACCGTGGTGCGCTACCCGGGCGGGAACTTCGTGTCCGGCTACCGCTGGGAGGACGGCATCGGCCCGGTGGAGCAGCGCCCGCGCCGGCTGGACGCGGCCTGGAGCACCACCGAGCCGAACACCGTGGGTACCGACGAGTTCGTGGCATGGTGCCGGCGGGCCGGCGTCGAACCCATGTTCGCGGTCAACCTCGGCACCCGGGGCATCGACGCCGCCCGCGCGCTGGTCGAGTACAGCAACCACCCGGGTGGCAGCCACTGGTCGGACCTGCGCGTCACGCACGGCGCCCGGGATCCGCACGACATCAGGCTGTGGTGTCTGGGCAACGAGATGGACGGCCCGTGGCAGGTCGGGCACAAGACCGCCGGCGAGTACGGGCGGCTCGCCGCGGAGACCGCCAAGGCGATGCGGCTGCTGGACCCGAACCTGGAACTCGTCGCCTGCGGCAGCTCGAACGCGCGGATGCCCACGTTCGGCGCGTGGGAGGCCGAGGTCCTGCGACACACGTACGAGTACGTCGACTACATCTCGCTGCACTCGTACTACCAGCCGCACGACGGGGACCTGGACAGCTTCCTGGCCTCCGCGGTGGAGATGGACTCCTTCATCGACGACGTGGTGGCGACCTGCGACCACGTTCGGGCCGTCACCCGTTCGACGCGGCGCATCGACCTGTCCTTCGACGAGTGGAACGTCTGGTACACCGCCGATCCCGCGAACGCGGGCCGGCCGGCGGAGCCGTTCGCCGAGGCGCCGCACCTGCTGGAGAACGTGTACTCGGCGGCCGACGCGGTCGTGGTCGGCAGCCTGCTCAACAGCCTGCTGCGGCACGCCGACCGGGTACGGATCGCCTGCCTCGCCCAGCTGGTGAACGTGATCGCGCCGATCGCCACCCGGGCCGGCGGTCCGGCGTGGCGGCAGACGATCTTCCACCCGTTCGCGCTGACCGCCCGGTACGGACGGGGTGTCTCGTTGCGGCTGGAGCCCCGCTCACCAATGCTGGACACCGACCGGTACGGTCCGGCTCCCGTCCTGGACGCGGCGGCGACGTGGCACGAGGAGACCGGTGCGGTGACCGTCTTCGCCGTCAACCGCAGCCGCACGGAGCCGCTCGCGCTGCGGGTGAACCTGCGCGCCGACGGGGTGGACCGCGTGGTCGAGCACCTGGCCCTGCACGACGAGGATCCGGACGCCACCAACACCGCCGAGCAGCCCGACCGGGTACGGCCACGTCCGGTGACCGGCACGCGGGTCGTCGACGGCGAACTGCGCGCCGAGCTGCCGCCGCTGTCCTGGTCCTGCATCCGCCTGGGCCCGGTGACCGACCGGTCCTGATCCACGCCGACGACCGGCGTGCCCGCCGCCTTGCGCGGCGGGGTCAGGCGGGGCGGGCCGGGCGGTGGC
>JBAUUM010000750.1:0-15077 GCA_049582705.1 Actinocatenispora sp. | reverse complement strand
GCCGCATGCCGGCCGCCCCGCGTCGGGCGCCGGGGCCCGGGACGAGCCGCCGGGCGGCGGGGAGGAGGCACACGACCCGGTGGTGGTGCAGTGCCAGCTGCCCGCCGACATCGTCGACTTCACCGGTCGCCGGCCGGAGCTGCGTACCCTGCGCGACCTGATGGAACAACCGCCGGACCAGGCGCCGACGATCTGCGTACTGCACGGCATGGGCGGCGTCGGCAAGACCCGGCTGGCGGTGCACGCGGCGCACCGCCAGCTGCGCGCCGGTCGCTACCAGGACGGCCAGCTCTACGTCGACCTGCGCGGGGTCACCGCACAACAGCATCCCGCGCACCCGGCGGACGTACTCGAATCCTTTCTCCGCCAGCTCGGCGTGCCCGGTGCGCAGATCCCCGGCGACATCGAAGCCCGCGCCGCCATGTTCCGGGACCGTCTCGCCGACCGGCACATGCTGCTCCTGCTCGACAACGCCGGCGCCGAGAGCCAGGTACTGCCGCTGCTGCCCGCCGGTCAACGCTGCACGGTGCTCATCACCAGCCGCCGGAACCTGTCCCTGGACGGTGCGGTGTCGCTGCCCGTCGACGTGTTCCCCGAGGCCGACGCGCTGGAATTCCTGGCCGTCAACGCCGGCAGCGGACGCGTCGCGGCGGAACCGGACGCCGCGGCGGAGGTCGTACGGTTGTGCGGCTACCTGCCGATCGCGGTGACGTTGGCCGCGCACCGGCTCCGCGCCCGCCCCGCCTGGCGGGTGACCGACCTGCTCGGCCGGCTACGCGACCAGAGCCTGATCCTCGGCGAACTCGTCGCCGGCAGCCGCGCGGTCCAGGACGTCATCGAGCTGTCGTACCACGCGCTCACCCCGGACCAGCGGCGACTGTTCCGACTGCTCGGGGACCATCCCGGCGTCGACGCCACCGCGGCGTCGGCCGGTGCCGCCGCCGACCTGAGCCCGCACACGGCGGCGGCGCTGCTCGAATCGCTGCTGGACGAGCACCTGCTGCTGCAGACCATGCCGGACCGGTACCGGATGCACGACCTGGTGCGCTCCTACGCGCACCATCTGGTCGACCGGCAGGAGACCGGCGCCGAGCGGCTCGCCGCGCTGCGCCGGCTGCTGCGCTACTACGTGCGGACCGCCACGCAGGCACGCAGCGCCCTCGATCCGCACCTGCACCCGGTGTTCGAGCCATCGGACGGCCAGGACGAAGCACCCAGCCCCTTCGGCGGCCGGGACGAGGCGTTGCGGTGGTTCCACGCCGAACGCGTCAACCTCGTGGCGGTCGTCCACGCCGGCGCCCGGCACGGGGAGCACCGCCTCACCTGGCAGCTCTCCGCCACCCTGCTGTCCTTCTTCTACCTCAGCAAACACTGGGACGACTGGCTCGCCACCCATCGCGCCGCCCTCACCGCGGCCGCCCGGGCCGGTGACGTCGCCGGCCAGGCCCGCATCCGCAACGGCCTCGGCGTCGCGTACGACGACCTGGGTCGCTTCGAGGAGGCGATCGAGCAGCACGTGGCCGCGACGGAGCTGTTCCGGCAGACACCCGACCGCCGTGGCGAGGCGTGGAACCTCAACAACCTCGGGGTCGTCCACGACAACCTGCACCGGTTCCCGGAGGCGGAGGACTGCTACCGCGCCGCCGGCGCCCTGTTCCGTGAGCTGGGCGATCCCAAGGGCGAGGCCATCTGCCTCAACAACCTCGGCGACGTCCACCGGCAACGGGGCCGGTTCGACGACGCGGAGCGGTGCCTGCGGGACGCGCTCGACGCGCAACGGGGCTGTGACGACCGCGAGGGACAGCGGATCACCTTCGGCACCTTCGGTGACCTCTACCGGGACACCGGACGCACCGACCGGGCCGCGCACGCGTACCGGCTCGCGGTGGAGATCTGCGTCGAGTTCGACGACCGCTGGCGGGCCACCCAACTGCGCAAGCAACTCGCGTCGTTGACCGCCGGGAACGTCGGCAACAGGCTCGACCCGGCCAGCTGACCGACAGATTCTCTCCAGCATTCCCGCGCCACCCCCATTTTCGAGCCCGACGCCGGGGCGACGATCGGCGCCACCCCTCGCGCCGAGACCCGTGAAAGCGCGGTGAAAGTGCCGGAGAAGTGCGCTCACTACGTTGAGAACCGAGCCGCTCAGGTATCCCGGAAAACGGCTCACGGAACCGGGAATCCCATCGGATCCCGGGGCACTGCCGGTCGGGGGGTCGGCAGTTCCCGGGCAGCGAAATGCCGCCCCGGTTCCGTCATCGGACCGCGAATTCCGCCGGAAGGGCGGAACGCGGCAATGGAGAGGGGAAACAACGATGGCCACCGCACGAAAGATGACCTGGGGCGTCGCCGGGGCGGCGGTCGCGGCACTGATGGCCGTGCTCGTCGCACAGCCCGCCGCCGCCAGTGACGGACTGCAGACCGCCAAGCCGGGCAATCCGAACTCACACACGAAGTTCTGCGTCGCCGACAAGGCCGGGACGGCGTGGGGTTGCTTCCAACCGTACGGCGAGGTCTTCCGGATGGTGGATCTCAAGAAGGACGGCTACGGGGCCTTCATCTACTGGAGTTCCAGTTCTGGCCGGTCGGGACAGATCCACGACCATCTCGGCAAGGGCAGGTGGGGCTACGTCAACAAGTCCTTCGGAGAATCAACCAAGATCACGTTCCGGACGTGCAGTTTGGTGGGGGAACGCCCGGCGGGCTGCGGCAACAGCAGAACGGTCCCCGCCGGACTGCCATCGGCAGAGCCGGCCTGAGTCCCGGTCAAGGATCGGCACGCATTCATGACGCACCGTCCGGGCGGCGGGTCGCCGCCCGGACGGATCGAGCACGTCCGGGAAAGGAAATCATGACAACCACGCGAACGATGAAAATGGGGCTCGCCGGAGCGGCGGCCGCGGCATTGATGGCCGTGCTCGTCGCGCAACCCGCCGCCGCCAGCGACGGACTGCAGAACGCCAAGGCGGGCGACCGGACCGCACACAAGTTGTTCTGCGTACCCGCCGATCACACGAAGGCGACCGGTTGTTTCCAGCCGTACGGCGAGGTCTTCCGGATCGTGGACCTGATCAAGGACGGCGATGCGGCGGCGATCTACTGGCGGTCCAGTTCCGGCCGGGCGGGCGAGATCCACGACCATCTCGGCAAGGGCGACTGGGGCTACGTCAACAAGTCCTTCGGCGAGTCCACCACCGTCACGTTCCACACCCGCAGCCTGGTGAACGAACACCCGGTGGACTGCGGTAGCTCGACGACGATCAGCGCGGGCGTGGAGTAGAAGGCACTGCCGCCCGCTGCGGCGGCCATCCGGCAGTCCGCCGGACCACCGGGAACACAGCAGACGGGAAAGAGGAGATCAGGATGCGTACCAGAGGAAAGACGGCACTGGGCATCACCGGGACCGCGCTCGCCGCACTCATGGCCGCGGCCGTCGCTCAACCCGCCGCGGCGGGCGACTTCCAACAGGACGCCAGGCCCGGGACCCACAACTCCGACCATCGATGGGTCTGTCTTCTGAACACCCCCGCCAAGAGCGCGGTGGGATGCTTCCAGCCGTACGGCGAGGTCTTCTGGCTCAAGGACATGAAGAAGGACGGTCGGGCCATCGTTGTGCGGTGGTGGTCCAGCTCCGGGCGGGACGGCTCGATCTACAGCCACCTCGGTAAGGGCAACTGGGGCTACGTCAACAAGAGCTTTGCCGAGTCCACCAGCGTCACCTACCGCGTCTGCGAGTACTACTCGTACCAGGCAGTGATGTGCTCGGATTCGCTGACGGTGAGCGCCGGCATGGAATAGCTGCGCCAGGGCGGCTCCTTCGAGCAATGACGTTGCGGGGCGCGGCCGAGGATCCTCCGGCCGCGCCCCGATGCAGAGGTAGCGGGGCCGCACCGGCGACGTGACCGCCCCGGTCGACGAACCGATCCGGGGACGGTCCGTTCGACCTTCCCCGTGCCCGAACTGCCGATGCGGCCCGCCGCTACCTGGTCGTGGGTCGCACCGTGGCGGGCGCGGCGGCGGCGATCGTCAGGGCGAGTCCGCCGATCACCGACCATGGGCCAGGGCCGAGCGGAACCCACACGAGCCCCGGGTGGCTTCGGAGCACCGAGACCGCGGTGAGGCAGAGCAGTACCGCCCCGACGGCGACGACCGTGCGGTACGCGGCAGCGGCGGCACCGCTGCGGACCCGGCTCCCGTACCGCCAGGCGGCCACCGCGATCGCGAAGGCCAGCAGGCTGACGCCGGGCGCGAAGATCATGAAGACGAGCCAGGAGCCGCCGCGCTCGGCGGCGAAACCACGCGCGTTCACCACGGTGTGCGCGACACCGATGCCCACCAGCGCGAGTGCGCCAGTTCGGCTCGCCCATCGGCGGACCGGTGCGACCTGACGGTCCGCCGCCTCGGACGCGGCCCGGACAAAGCTGGTAGTTGTCATCGGTCCAGACTCACCCGGCGCGTCCGACGGATCCTCCCCCGCGCAGGGGAGAGGTCTCCCCTCGGCGAGTGGTCGTCCCCCGCGCTCCGGGGACGCCGTCGGCGAGGGACGCGACCGGCCGGTCGCCTCCCGGACCACCGGGAACGCGGCGCGCCCAGGCAGCGGCGGGCCGCGAACGCCCTTCGGCCGCGAGATCGGGAGGACGCCCGGACCAGGCACCCGGCCCGGGCGTGCCGCCGGCTAGAACTTGGGCAGGTTGCGGGCCATCACGATGCGCTGGACCTGGTTGGTGCCCTCGTAGATCTGGGTGATCTTGGCGTCGCGCATCATCCGCTCGACCGGGTAGTCGCGGGTGTAGCCGTACCCGCCGAGCAGCTGCACCGCGTCGGTGGTGATCTCCATGGCCGCGTCCGAGGCGTAGCACTTCGCGGCGGCGCCGAAGAACGTGAGGTCCTTGTCGCCGCGCTCCGACTTGCCGGCCGCGACGTACGTCATCTGCCGGGCCGCCTCCAGCTTCATCGCCATGTCGGCCAGCATGAACTGGATGCCCTGGAAGTCGGCGATGGGCTTGCCGAACTGCTTGCGCTCCGCCACGTAACCGGCCGCGTAGTCCAGCGCCCCCTGCGCGATGCCGACCGCCTGGGCGGCGATGGTGACCCGGGTGTGGTCCAGGGTCCGCATCGCGGTGCGGAAACCGTCGCCCTCGACGCCGATCAGCCGGTCCGCCGGGATCCGCACGTTGTCGAAGTACACCTCGCGGGTGGGTGAGCCCTTGATGCCCAGCTTGTGCTCCGGCGCGCCGAAGCTGACGCCCTCGTCGGCCTTCTCCACCACGAACGCCGAGATGCCCTTCGAGCGCTTCTCCGGGTCGGTCACCGCGAACACCGTGTAGTACTCGCTGACCCCGGCGTTGGTGATCCAGCGCTTCGCGCCGTTGAGGACGTAATGATCCCCGTCACGTACCGCCCGGGTCTTCATCGACACCGCGTCGCTGCCCGCCTCCGGCTCGGACAGGCAGTACGAGAACAGGCCGGTGCCGGCCGCCACCGCGGGCAGGTACTTCGACTTCAGCTCATCGCTGCCGGCCAGCAGCAGCGGCATGGTGCCCAGCTTGTTGACCGCGGGGATCAGCGAGGACGAGGCGCACGCGCGGGCCACCTCCTCGATCACGATCGCGGTGGCCAGGGCGTCCGCCCCGGCGCCCCCGTACTCGACCGGGATGTGCGGGGCGTGGAAGTCCGAGGCACGCAGCGCGTCGTACGCGACCTGCGGGAACTCCGCCTTCTCGTCGACCTCGGCGGCGTGCGGTGCCACCTTCCCGTCGCACACTGCCCGGACGGCCTCGCGGATCGCCTGGTGCTCCTCCGGGAGCTGGTAGACGGTGAAATCCGGGTTGCTCATCGGTTACTCCTGACACCGCGGGTATAGGGCAGCGGTCGGGCTGGTTGCGCGAGGAACGACCGACTGTGGACACTGTGAGGATACCGACGGGTAGCATCCCGCTGTCAGCCCTCCGGATGACCTGGGGTCTATCCTCGCCCGGGACGTACCGTTGAGGAAGAGCGGTACGCGTCGATATCTCGTACAAGTCACCCAGTAACGAAGCGGCGTCGGAGCGCATCGCGGAGCGGAGACCACGTGACCGTCCAGTTTCCCAGTACGTCCCCGGTTCAGCCGCAATCCACCACCACGCCGCCGTCCGGCGCGGCCAAGCCCCGGCTGACCTTCCTGGGCTGCGGCTACCTGGGATCCACCTATGCCGCCTGCTTCGCCGAGCTGGGCTACGAGGTGCTCGGCATGGACGTCGACGAGGCGAAGGTCGCGAAGCTCGCCGCCGGCGAGACGCCGATCCACGAGCCCGGGCTCGACGAGCTGCTCAAGCGGAACCTGGCGACCGGCCGGCTGCGGTTCACCACCGACTACGCCGAGGCCGCCGACTTCGGTGACGTGCACTTCATCTGTGTCGGCACCCCGCAGCGGGCCGACGGGATGGCCGCGGACCTCTCGTACGTGGAGTCGGCCGTCACCGGCATCGCCCCGCACCTGACCCGGCAGGCCCTGATCGTCGGCAAGTCCACGGTGCCGGTGGGCACCGCGTCCTGGGTCGAGGAACTGGTCCACAAGAACGCGCCCGACAACGTCGAGGTGCACGTGGCGTGGAGCCCGGAGTTCCTGCGCGAGGGCTTCGCCTGCGAGGACGTGCTGCGCCCCGACCGGGTGGTGTTCGGGGTGAAGAGCGACTGGTCCCGCGCGATGCTGTACACCGCGCACAAGGCCCTGTTCGACCTGGCCGCCACCGAGGACCGCGAGGTGCCCGTGGTGGTCACCGACTTCGCCACCGCGGAACTGGTCAAGGTCGCCGCCAACGCGTTCCTGGCCACCAAGATCTCCTTCATCAACGCGATGGCCGAGGTCTGCGAGGCGTCCGGCGCCGACGTCACGCTGCTGGCCAAGTCGATCGGGTACGACGCCCGGATCGGCAACAAGTTCCTGCGCGCCGGCATCGGTTTCGGCGGCGGCTGTCTGCCGAAGGACATCCGCGCCTTCCAGGCCCGCGCCCAGGAGATCGGCGCCGGCGAGGCGCTGCGCTTCCTGCACGAGGTCGACCTGGTCAACCAGCGTCGCCGCAACCGGGTGCTGCAGATGGCCGCCGAACTACTCGGCCGGCCGATCGGCCCGGCCGGACCGGACTTCACCGGGGTACGGGTCGCCGTGCTGGGCGCGGCGTTCAAGCCCAACTCCGACGACGTACGGGACTCGCCGTCGCTGGCGGTGGCCAAGGCGCTGTCGAAGACCAACGCCGACGTCGTCATCTACGACCCGGAGGGCATGGAGAACGCGCGGCGCGAGCTCGACTCGGTCAGCTACGCGAAGACCATGCTCGAGGCGGTCCGCGACTCGGACCTGACCTGCGTACTGACCGAGTGGGAAGAGTTCCGCCGCGCCGACCCCAGTGTCCTGGGTGAGGCGGCGAGGGCCCGCCGGGTCTTCGACGGCCGTAACTGCCTGGACCACGTGAGCTGGATCGGTGCCGGTTGGGACTACCGGGGCATGGGCCGCCCGGTCATCTGACCGTCGGGCGGGCCGGACGGCCCGCCCGAGCTGGACGCGCGGGCCGGAGGATCCGTGCGAGGCCGACGAGGCCGGAGGTCCGCCGTGGCCGACGTGCGCGGGCCGGAGCGCCCGCCCGGAGTCCGACGCGTGGCCGCGACATAGGCTCCGGGTCTCGCGGCGCACGGCATCCTGACGCAGGATGGTGGCATGTCGACGTATCGGGACCCGGCCGTCATCGAGCGGGTACTGGGCCAGCGGACCTGGGCCGTGGTGGGTCTCACCGACCACCCGTACCGCACCGCGTACCGGATCGCGCAGTTCCTGCTCGACCGCGGCAAGCACGTGATCCCGGTCAACCCGATGGGTGAGAGCGTGCTCGGCCGGCCGGCGGCGAAGTCGCTCGCCGACATCGACGAGCCGATCGACGTGGTGGACGTCTTCCGCCGTTCGGACAAGGCGGGCCAGCACGTGGACGAGGCGATCGCGGTCAACGCGGGGGCGGTCTGGCTGCAGCTGGGCGTCATCGACGAGGCCGCGGCGGACCGCGCCGCCGCCGCCGGTCTCTCGGTCGTGATGGACGCCTGTCCCGCCATCGAGTGGCGCTAGACCCCCGTTCGTCGGACCCCCGCCGCGGCCGCCACCGGTACGAACGCCGGGAAACGACGGGGGACGACCGCGTGCCGCGCAGGGCGTAATACCGTTGAGAGCGGCGACGATCGGTCGACCGAACGGAGCGTGAACTGTGGCCATCGGGGGCGAGCGGAGGCACCGCGCCGGGGGCCGCACGCACCGTGCCGGCGGCGGGGACGCGACTTGTCGGGTCTCGTCATGACATCACCGAGCCGGGCGGACCGCCTGTGGAAACTGCTCAACGACTATGCCCAGCGGGATGGCTCCGTCGTCAACGCGAAGGTGGTGTGCGCGGTGGCCGTGGAGCTTCTCAAGGTCACCGGCGCCTCGCTGACGGTCATCGTCGACCCGGCCCGCTGGGACGCCCCGACCACCAGTGACGCGCTGTCGGCCGAGTTGGAGGAGCTGCAGTTCACCCTCGGGGAAGGCCCCGGCTCGGACGCCATGAGCCGTGGCGGGCCGGTCATCGTCGCCGATCTCGCGGAGCAGGGCGGCGAGGCGCGCTGGCCGGTCTTCACCGCGGCGGCCGTCGCCGCGGGCGCCGCGGCGATGTTCGTGTTCCCGCTGACCAGCGGCGCGATCCGGTTGGGCGTGCTGGCTCTCTACCGGGTGAAGTCGGGGCCGCTGTCCCCCGACCTGATGAAGGACGCGATCGTCCTGGCCGAGCTGGCGCTGCTGGTGCTGCTGCACGCCGCGGACGGCGTGTCCTCCGATGGGCGGAGCTGGACGGGCCAGGGGCTGTCGGTCGGTCGCCAGCAGGTCTACCAGGCCACCGGGATGATCTCGGCGCAGTTGGACGTCGGGCTGGACGAGGCCCTGGTCCGGCTGCGGGCCTACGCGTTCGGCAACGAGCGGACCCTCGCCGAGGTGGCCGGTGACGTGGTCGCCCGACGGCTGCGATTCTCCCCCGAGCCTGTCTAGTCGACGGGGCCAATCGGCTCCGTACGGTCGTATTATTCGAGGTGTGGTGGATACCCGAGGACTGATTGAGACGTTCGTTCAGCTCGCCGACACCCTCGTCGACGACTACGACGTCATCGACGTGCTCGACCAGCTCACCCACCGCTGCGTGGACCTGCTGGACGTGCATGCCGCCGGCCTGATGCTGGTCGACGCGCACGGCCATCTCCAGCTCGCCGCCGCGTCCACCGAGACGGCCAGGATCCTGGAACTGCTCCAGCTCCAGGAGGACGAGGGTCCGTGCCTGGAGTGCTTCCACACCGGCGAGGCGGTCGCCGAACCCGACGTGTCCACCACGACCAGCGAATGGCCGCGTTTCGCCGCGGCCGCCAGCGAGGCCGGGCTCATCTCGGTGCAGGCGGTGCCGATGCGGCTGCGTGAGACCACCATCGGCACGCTGAACCTCTTCCGGGACCGGGCCGGCACCTTCGACGAACTCGATCTGCGGATCGCGCAGGCGTTGGCGGACGCCGCCACGATCGGGATCCTGCAGCACCGCGCGGTGACCCGGCACGAGGTGCTCACCGAGCAGCTGCAGACCGCCCTGAACAGCCGGGTGATCATCGAACAGGCGAAGGGCGTGCTCGCGGAGCGGCTCGGGCTCGACATGGAGGACGCCTTCGCCGTGCTGCGTGAGCAGTCCCGCGCGCGCCGGGTCCGCCTGGTCGAGCTGGCCAGCCAGGTACTGAGCGGCGCGGTGGAGACCAGCGCGTTCGCCCCGACCCGGGTCAAGCGCCTGCCGGAGTAGCACATCCCCGTTCCGCGTCGATGGCAGGACCACGACGGCGGTGGTAGCGTACGTGGAGTAGCCGACGCGCCGCGTTCTGTTTATCCCTTTGATGCGCAACGGCCGAATTTGTCGCCCCAGACCCCGGCGACGCCGATCAGAATTTCTGTAGGCGTGAGAGTCGGGGGAATCCCATGCAGGAGTTCCGGGACGGTACGGCCGTCCCCCCGGGGCCGATGAGCATGACCATCCGCAAGGAATCCGGTTGCCCCGTCGTCGAACTCGTCGGCGAGATCGACCTGGGTTCGGCGACGAGCCTCCGCGCCGTGCTGTACGACGCCGCCACCTCCGCACCCGTGGTCGTCGCGGACCTGTCCCGGGCGTCGGCGACCGACGCCCGCGGAATCGGCGCGCTGGTCCTCATCGCGCACATCGCGCACCGGCTCGGCGGCCAGATCCGTATCGCCGGCGCCTCCCCTACCCTGCGGGCCATGATCGACCTGCTCGGCGCCGCGCAGCGGCCCAGCATGTTCCCCACGGTCGCCACGGCCATCGCCGGGCATGGTCCCCGGGTTCCTCGCCGCCGAGTCGGCACCCCGGTCGCCGTCGTCGGCGGTGACGGGGCCGCCGCCGGCGTCACCATCGATGTCGTCCTGGCGGGCACGGTACTGCTGGACAACGCGAACGCTGTCGGCATGGGCACCGGGACGGCGCCCATCCCATGAATCTTTACTGGTAGGTGCCGCCTGGGTGGGAACACTCGGTCTGCCGTTTCGGGGGGAACGACAGGGCCGATCCCACCGGAGGTGGAGCCGCGGGCCGGAGTCGCTGTGGGGAGCGGCTCCGGCTGCGGCTGTCACGGCTCTGGATCGGGCGGGACCAGCGAGGCGCGCAGCGCCGCGTCCTTGTCGGTGACGAGTCGTTCGAGATCCGCCTGGAATGCCGCCATCCGGTTCCGCAGCTCCGCGGCGGCGGACGTGTCACCGGCGGACAGGATCCGGACCGCGAGCAGTCCGGCGTTGCGCGCACCGCCGACCGACACGGTCGCCACCGGTACGCCGGCCGGCATCTGCACGATCGACAGCAGCGAGTCCATCCCGTCGAGGTACTTCAACGGCACCGGTACGCCGATCACCGGCAGCGGGGTAGCCGCGGCGACCATGCCGGGCAGGTGCGCGGCGCCGCCCGCCCCGGCGATGATCACCCGTAGGCCACGGGCGGCGGCGTCCGTGGCGTAGTCGAGCATCAGGCTCGGCGTGCGGTGCGCCGAGATCACCCGTACCTCGTGGACCACGTCGAACTCGGTCAGCGCCTCCGCCGCCGCCCGCATCGTCGGCCAGTCCGAGTCGCTGCCCATGATCAGGCCGACCACCGGCGCCGCGCGTTCCGTCACGTTGTCCCCCGCCCCGCTGTCGCCCGTCATCGGCCGTCCCGCAGCCAGGCCGCGCCGCGCGCGGCACGGCGACGCACCTCGGCGAAGTCGTCGCCCAGCACCGTCACATGCCCGATCTTGCGGCCCGGCCGGACCTGCTTGCCGTACAGGTGCACCCGCGCGTCCGGCACCTCGGCCATCAGGTGGTGCAGCCGCTCGTCGATGCCCGGCCCGCCCGGCTCACCGCCGAGCACGTTGGCCATCACCACGACCGGCGCGGTCAGCCCGGTGGCGCCCATCGGATAGTCCAGTACGGCGCGCAGGTGCTGCTCGAACTGTGAGGTGCGGGCACCCTCGATGGTCCAGTGCGCCGAGTTGTGCGGGCGCATCGCCAGCTCGTTGACCACCAGCGCACCCCCCGTGTCGAACAGCTCGACGGCGAGGATCCCGACCACACCCAGCTCGCCGGCGATCCGGATCGCCAGCTGCTGCGCCTCGATCGCCAGAGCCTCCGACAGCCCCGGCGCGGGTGCGAGCACCTCCACACAGATGCCGTCCGCCTGCACGGTCTCCACCACCGGGTACACCGCGACCTGCCCGAACGGCGAGCGCGCCACCACCGCGGCGAGTTCCCGGCGCAGCGCCACCCGCTCCTCCACGACCAGCGGAGTACCGGCGGCGGTCAGCTCGGCCACCAGGCGCTCCGCCTCCGCCGGGTCGGGCACCATCCACACGCCCCGGCCGTCGTACCCGCCGCGCGCGGCCTTGAGCACCACCGGCCACGCGCCCTCGGCGGCGAACCGGGTCACGTCCCCCGCGGACGCCACCGGCGCCCAGCGCGGGCACGGTGCGCCCAGCTCCGTCAGCCGCTCCCGCATCACCTGCTTGTCCTGCGCGCAGATCAGCGCGTCGGGCCCCGGGTACACGGTGTGCCCCTCGGCGATCAGCGCCCGGATGTGCCCGGTGGGTACATGCTCGTGGTCGAAGGTGACCACGTCGCAGCCCGACGCGAGCGTGCGCAGCGCGGCCAGGTCGGTGTGCGAGCCGACCAGTACGTCGGGGGCGACCAGCGCGGCCCCGTCGTCCGGCGAGGCGGCCAGGATCCGCAGCGACTGGCCGAGGGCGATCGCGGCCTGGTGGGTCATCCGGGCGAGCTGCCCGGCGCCGACCATGCCGACCACGGGAAGATCGGTACGACTGTCCATCGCCGCCTAGCCTAGGTTCCCGGCCCGCCGCACCGACCAGCGACTCCGCCCCTTCCCGACGGCCACGCCCGGGCGGGCCGCGAGCCACCCGGCGACCGGTTCCGTCGGGCGCGCGCAGCCGGCTCCACCGGGCCCGGGAGACCGGGTCCGGCGAGCACGGACGGCGGGAGCGCGCGGAGAATTTGTCGGACATCTCCAGGTCGGACCCGCACAGTGGGTAGTGTCGGGCAAGTGCCAGAGTCAGCGGCGGATCACGGCACGGGAGCGACCGGGCCGGTGGCCGGTCGACTGCGCCCGCTGTACGCCCGGTTCCGGGGCCTGCTCGGCGAGGTCACCAAGTTCGGCATCGTCGGCACCGTCAACTTCCTCGTCGACATCGGCATCTACAACCTGTGCGAGAGCGCGTTCGGGCTCGGCCCGCTGACCTCCAAGACCATCTCGGTGAGCATCGCCACCACGTCGGCGTTCTTCGGCAACCGGTACTGGACCTGGCGGAACCGGCCCCGCACGAACCTGGCCCGCGAGTACGTCCTGTACTTCGTCATGAACGCGATCGGCCTCGGCATCGCGCTCGCCTGCCTCGGCTTCACCTACTACGTGCTGGGGCACTACTGGCCACGGCTGTTCCAGACCGCACTGGCCAACAACCTTTCCGGCAACATCGTCGGCAACGCGCTGGGTACGCTGTTCCGGTTCTGGGCGTACCGGCGCTGGGTGTTCGTGCCACTGGCCGAGGAGGCCGTCGAGCCCGCCACCGCCGGACCCACCACGGAATCCGGATCACCGACGGAGTACCGATGACCACCACCTGCCCCCGGTCCGGCACCGGCGCGGTTCCCGAGGAGTACTACGAGGACCTGTCCCCCGGTCGGGTCTTCGACCTGGGCGTCATCGAGGTCGACGGCGCCGAGATGGTCGCGTACGCGCAGCGCTTCGACCCGCAGTGGTACCACGTCGACCCCGACCTCGCCGACGACAGCGAGTACGGCGGGCTGATCGCCAGCGGCTGGTACACCGCGAGCCTGTTCATGCGCGGCTACGTCGACCGGGTACTGGCCCGGACCGCCGCGGCCGCGTCACCCGGCGTGGAGGAGCTGCGCTGGAAGGCGCCGGTGTACGCGGGCGACCGGCTCGCCGGTGAGCTGCGCGTGCTGGACCGGGCGCCGTCGCGTACCCGCCCCGGCCTGGGCACCGTGCACCTGGCCGGGTCGCTGCGTCGGGTGGGCGGTGAGGGCGCCGCGGACACCACCGTGCTGCTGATGCGCTTCCGCGGCTGGTTCGCGATGCGTCCCGACCAGGGCCTGTGACGGCCCCTCCCGCCTACTCGCCGCGGTCGCCGTCCTGTTCGATCAGCTGGTAGAGGGAACTCTGGGTGCGTTCCACCCGCGGGATGTCCTTCAGCACGATCTGACCGTGCTCGCCGGCCGACTCGATGATCAGGGTGCCGCAGCCCAGCATCCGCTCCAGCAGGTTGTGCTCGAACGACACGTCGTTGACCCGGTCCAGCGGGATGTCCCGCCCGGACCGGGACAGGATGCCGCTGCGCAGCAGGATCCGTCGCGTGGTGAACACGTAGTGCGTGGTGACCCAGCCGAGGAACCGGCGCAGCGGGTACAGGATGACCAGCAGGACCGCGACGCCGGCCAGCACGTACTGCAGGATCGGCCACGGGCTGACCGCGATGCCGAACCCGGCGAGGCCCACCACCAGCACGAACACGATGACGGCCCCCACCAGCCGCTTCCAGTGCGGATGGAGGCGCAACGCCACCTGCTCGTCCTCGACGAGCATGCTCTCCGGGAAGCCCACGGTCATACCTTCCTGCGGCCCGACACGGTCATCGACAAACTAGCCGAAGCCCGCCACCGGGAACGATCCGCAGGACCCGTACCGACACCACCACCGGAGGCCACCCGGTCCCGCCGCAGCCGGCCAGCGGGATTCGAGACACGCCTCAGGGCACGTCCACGCCCGGCAACGGCGGCAACGCCCGGTCGTCCGCCTCGCGCTGGGCGTCATCGGAACTCTCCGCCCCGCCGCCCTCGACCTCCTCGACGACGACCTCGACCCGCCGCGGGTCGCCCGCCCCGGCCAGTACCGCGCTCACCGCGCTGACCACGCCGGTGATCACCGGCTCGACCGGGTACCGGTGCACGGCCACGTGCACCGCCACCGAGGAGGAACCCAGCCCGACACCGGTCACCACACCGCCCGGGTAGCGGACCTCGACCGGTTCCCCCGGACCCGCGACCAGGCGGGTCACCCCCGGCGAGGCCACCGCCGCCACGGCGATCGCACGGGCCAGGGCACCCCGGTCCGCGTTGGCAGCTGCACCCACGCCGTTCCCCCCGTCACAACGTCGGTTCCGCCCGGCAGTACCCGAATCCGGTGGCCCCGCTCCGAACCGGTGGACCACCCGGCGCCGCTGGGCCCTGCACCCAGGGTGGGGCAGCGCGACGGTGTGGCGGGCCGGATCCGGCAACTTCGGTCCGGGTCGGTGGCCCGGACGGCCCGGCCGCCGTGGACCCAGGACGGCGTCGGGTCAGCGCACGTGGGTGACGTCGCCGGCCGCCAGCGGTACCGGAGTGCCGCCCTCGGGGGTGACGACCAGTCGGCCGTCGGCGTCGACGTCGGTGGCCTCGCCCGCCAGCACCTCGCCGTCGGGCAGCTCGACCCGGACGGTACGGCCCAGGG
>JBAUUM010000749.1:0-25450 GCA_049582705.1 Actinocatenispora sp. | reverse complement strand
ACGCGGCGACGCGCCCGTACCGCCGCCCGCGCACCGTGCCGGAACCGGTGGCCGCCAGGGGCGCCGGGAGCGCCTCGCCACTCATCGCCGGCCCGGGGGCGCCACGGGACAGCACGCCACGCCCGGTCACGGGCGTTCCGTGAAGACCACCGCGGCGCCGCGGGCGTCCGCGGCGCGGACGAAGAAGCCGTCCCGGACCTCGTGCACCGCCACCCCGTTGCCCCGTACCACGGACCGGGCGGTACCGAGGTCGGCGACGGTCACCGTCAGCGCCGCCATGAACGGCAGGACCGGTGCGCTCTCGCCGGGCAGTACCTCGTCCATCGCCGACGCGGGCACCAGCTCCACCCGCCCGCGCCGCAACGGGAAGACGTGGCGCGGACCGTCGTCGTGCGGCGTCGCGTCCAGCAGGGTCCGGTACCGCTCCAGGTACCCGTCGAGGTCGGCGTCGGCCACCACCAGCGTGACCGCCGACAGCGCGACGGCGCCGTTCGGGTGGCCCGTGTAGCGGGCCTGGCGGACCAGCTCGGGGGTGAGGTGCTCGGCGATGCCCAGACCGCCCTCCGGAGTGTGCATCGGCAGCAGGTGGGCGGTGCGCGCGCACATGGTGGCCGACCCGGTGGGTGTGTCGACCTCCCGCCGGAACCCCAACACCCCGGTCGTCGCCAGCTGCGCGGTGGTCAGGCGTGTGTCGACGGCCTCGGCATCGCCGCAGCCGAACACGATGGCGCGCACACCCTCGTACGCCGCCAGCAGGCGCCGGGTGCCCCACGGGTCGGGCGCGTCCGGATCCATCAGGCCCAGTAGCTCGATGGAGTTCTCGGCGAACACGACATGCCGGTTGGCGGTGCCGAGCGGGCGGGTGGCGCCCGTCGCCGGATCGGTGCCCCGGTGCCGTGACGACTGCGGCGTCAGGAGAAACCCGATCGCCTGGTACGCCAGGGCCAATGAGTCCAGGTCGGTCGTCAGGACCATCGGGTGGTCGATCCGGTCGATGCCGGTGACGGTTTCGGTGGCGGTTGAGGTCATGGATGTCCCTTGTCGGTCATGTGGGCAGGGGGCGCCGACCCCGCACGTTCGGCGGAGCGACGGGGACGGTGGGCGGATCCGGCGGGTCGGCGCCGGCGGCGCGCTCAGTCGGAGCGGGGCGTGCGGGTGCGGTGGAGCCGTCGGTCGTCCTCGGCGAGCAGGCCGCGCACCGCGGCCTCGGCGACCGCGACCGGTGCCGACCCCGTGGGGAGCTGACCGGCGTCGACGGACGCCTCCAGCGTGGCCCCGGTGACCAGGGCCAGCAGGCCGAACACCGCGTGGTCCCGGGTGACGTCCGGACGCAACCGGCACTCGCCCAGGACGTCGCCGAGCAGCGTGCGCCACTCGTCCATCCCGCGCCGGTGGTCGTCCCTGTCGTCGTCGGGACCACGGGTGTTCGGCGCGACCAGGGTGGTGACGATAGCCAGGGCCCGCATCGACGGGTCGTCGCGCAGCCGGGTGAGATAGTTGCCGACGAATCCGGTCAGCCGCTGGCGCGGTGGCAGCGAACCATCGAGCAACGGCGCGAGCAGGCGCTCGGACTGGGTGGCCCAACCCTCCGCGAGGACGGCCTGCAGCAGCGTCCGCTTGTCGCGGAAGTGGTGACACACCGCGCCGCGGGTCAGCCCGACCCGTCGGCCGATCCCCTCCAGCGTCGAGCGGTCCCAGCCGTCCTCGGCGAAGCAGAACAGCGCCGCCTCCAGCACGGTCCGACGGGTGCGTGCGGCGTCCTCGGCGGTCTTCCTCATACATACATGATGACACGTATGTATCTTGCCCGGCAATGTGGCGTGCGCCGCCCGACGACGCCCCGGCGCCCCGGGAGGCGGGACGAGTCCGGAGGCGAGACGCGTCAGCCGACGGTGATCACGAACTTGCCGCGGGCGTGGCCGGCGTCGCTGGCCCGTTGGGCGTTCGCCGCCTCGCTCAGCGGGTAGGTCCCCGCCACCGTCACGGCCAGCTCACCGCGGCCCACCTGCGCCACGAGACCGGCGAGATCGGCGACCGACCGGTCCTCGGGGCCACCGGAGGAGAAGCTCACGCCGAGGCTCTGGGCCGCGGGGTCGGCGATCGTGATGATCCGGTCCGTACTCCCACGCAGCTCTACCGACTCCGGCAGCGCGCCCTTGCCCGCGATGTCGAACACCGCGTCGACACCCTGCGGGGCCAGTTCGCGGACCCGGTCGACCAGGCCCTCCCCGTACTCGGTGGGCATCGCGCCGAGCGCGGCCACATGGCCGTGGTTGTCGGGCCCGGCCGTACCGATGACCGTGGCACCACGGGCCACCGCGAGCTGGACGGCGAAGGTGCCGACGGCGCCGGCGGCACCGTGGATCAGCAGGGTCTCGCCACCGGTCAGTTCGAGCAGCCGCAGCACCCGCAGGGCGGTACTGCCCGCGACGGGCACCGCGACCGCCGCCTCCCAGCTCAGCCCCTCCGGGCGGCCGGTGACGGTGGTGGCGAGCGCGTATTCGGCGTAGGAGCCCGTGTCCGCCCAGCCCAGTACCTCGTCGCCGATCCCGGCCTCGGCGCCCTCGCCGGCCGCGTCGATCGTGCCGGCCACCTCCAGGCCGGGTGTCGCCGGCAGCGGTGTGTGGAACACCGGCTCCATCAGCCCGGCGCGGACCTTCCCGTCGAACGGGTTGACGCCCGCCGTACGGACCCGGACGCGCACCTGACCCGGCCCCGGCTCCGGGACGTCGACCTCCGCGAGGTGCAGAACCTCCGGGCCGCCGAACCGGTCGAACCTGACCGCCTTCATCACGCTGCTCACCCACCCTGGGTCCGGTGCCGTACTCGTCGGCGTCGACCGGGCGGACCGGCGACACCCGCCGGCACGTCGCCCCGGTCGGATCCACGATCCCACGCCACGGACGCCGGTGTGGCGATCTTCCGACGCAACGCCACAAGCCGGGCGACGGGGCACGGGCGCGTGCCGGCGTAGTTCCGGAGTTGCCACGCGGGTCCGTCCGCGGACCTAGCCTCAGCTCATGTCCACGCTCTCGCATGTCGCCATCAACGCCGACGACCTCGACGCCGCCCGGACGTTCTACGCGCACACCTTCGGGTGGCGCTTCGCGCCGTGGGGGCCGCCTGGCTTCTACCGGGTCGCCGCGGACGATCCGGCCGGGCCCGGTGTCACCGCGGCCATCCAGCAACGCCGTGACCTGCTCGGCGGGCGGCCGACCACCGGCTTCGAGTGCACGGTCACCGTCGACCACCTGGACCGCGCGGTCGAGTCCGCGGTCCGCTACGGCGGCCAGGTGCTGATGGAGCCCACCACCATCCCGGGCGTGGGGCGCCTGGTGTGGCTGGCCGACCCGTCCGGAAACGTGGTCGGCGCGATGCGCTACGAGTGACCGGGTGGCCGCGACGATGGCCGGCGCGACCCGTCGGGCCCCGGCCGGTCCGGCGTCCCGCGCGGGCCGGGCCTAGGCCACCGGGTCGGGCACCGGGCAGGAGATCTCGCCGCGCAGTCGGCGTACCAGGGCGTAGCCCAGCAGTACGACGGAGGCCACCGCCAGCAGCGGCTGGATCGGCGCGAACCACCGCAGCGCGCCCGACATGCCGACGGCGAGTACGACGAGCTTGTTGCACACCGGGCAGCCCACGGCGAGCCAGCTCAGGACGCCACCGATCGTCCCGGTGCGGCTGCCCCGGGTGTCGGCGCCCGGCGCCCGTACGTAGGTGGCCGCGACGAGGCCGCCGAGTATCGCCGTGACGGCCAGGACCGGCCAGTTCCACCAGGTCGTCGGTGTCATCCGGGCGAACAGCGGATTGGGCACCACCGCGGTGGGGATGCCGATCACGACCACCACCGCGACGGCCGACCCCGCGGCGAACAGCCAGCGTCGTAGCGGCCACTGCCGCAGTGCGCGTACCGGGTCCATCAGTACCCCCTCGTCCGTCGCTCATCTGGCAGGGTATCGGCCGTCCACGACCCGTTGCACCCGCACCGTCCGGGATGACGCGAAAGGTCACCGGACGGGACACGGCCGTCGACGTGGTGCGCGCACATACTCGGACCGACGGGTCCGCCGACGCGGCCATGTCCGCTGGCGCGCACGGGCCTTCGGCGGTTTCCACCGACACCGACAGACGTGTACGGCGCGGTCATGCGTCCTCACTCTGGTCGACCGTCGGACATATCGGCTAAGCTCCCCGAAATGGGGCCTGGTCCGGGTCCGCCAGGCCCGAACCGCCTGGTCCTGGCCCCACGAGCACCCCCGCGGCGGTGTCGGACCCGTGACGGCACGCGGGTCATCGCCCGGACCGGACGCCACCGGCGCCGTCGGCGCAGGAAGGGGAACGCAATGAAGCTCGCGCTCGACGGGGGAACGCCGCTTCGCCAGAGCCCCTACCCGCCGTGGCCGCAGTACGACGACACCGAGCGGGAGGCGCTGGGCCGGGCCCTGGACCAGGGCCAGTGGTGGCGCGTCGGCGGCAGCGAGGTGACGTCGTTCGAGGCGGAGTTCGGCGCGTACCACGGTGGGACCGCGCTCGCGGTGACCAACGGCACGCACGCGCTGGAACTGGCCCTGGAGATCATCGGGCTGGAACCCGGCGACGAGGTCATCGTGCCGGCGTTCACGTTCATCTCGACGTCGATGGCGGTGCAGCGGCTCGGCGGCGTACCCGTGCCGGTCGACGTGGACCGCGAGACCTACTGCCTGGACCCGACCCTGCTGGAGGCGGCCCGCACGCCCCGCACCCGCGCGGTGATGCCGGTACACATGGCGGGCCACGTGGTGGACATGGACGCCGTCGGCGCCTGGGCCGACGGGCACGGCATCACGCTGATCCAGGACGCCGCGCACGCCCCCGGCGCGGTGTGGCAGGGCAAACGGATCGGCGACTTCGGCACCCTCGCCTGTTTCAGCTTCCAGAACGGCAAACTCATGACCGCCGGTGAGGGCGGCGCGCTGCTGCTGCCGGACCCGGACGGCTTCGAGGAGGCGTTCACCCGGCACAGTTGCGGGCGGCCACCCCGCGACACCGTCTACGTGCACCGCACCGCCTCGTCGAACTTCCGGATGTCCGAGTTCTCCGGTGCCGTACTGCGCGCCCAGCTGGGCCGGCTGGAGTCGCACACCCTGCGCCGCGAGGCGCAGTGGAAGGTGCTCTCCGCCGCCCTCGGCCAGATCCCCGGAGTGTGGCCGCAGGGACGGGACCCGCGCAGCGAACTGAACCCGTACTACATGGCCATGTTCACCATCGACCCCGACGCGTACCCGGGGGTGTCCCGCGACCTGGTGGTGCAGGCCCTGGTCGCCGAGGGCGTCCCGGCGTTCGTCAACTACCCGCCCGTGTACCGGACCGACGCGTTCTGGTCCCGCCGGGCCGGCGGGGGCGACGACGTGACGGCCATGGCCGAGCGGTGCCCGGCCAGCGAGGCCATCGGCGCGCGGGGCGTGTGGCTGCACCACCGCGTACTGCTGGGCGACGACGCCGACTGCGCGGACACGGCGGAGGCGCTCGTCAAGGTCCTCACCGGGCTGCAGAACCGTACCGCCGCCTCGTGAGCGGGGGCCGGCTGCGCGTCGCCGTCGTCGGCCTGGGCTGGGTGGCCCGGGAGGTGTGGCTGCCACGGCTGACCGGCCACCCGGACTTCACGGTCGTCGCGGCCGTGGAACCGGACCCGGCCGCCGCCGACCGGGTCCGGCACCTTCCCGCCGCGACGCCGGTGTACCGGCAGCACACGGAGGTGCCCGACGAGGTCGACGCCGTCTTCGTCCTCACCCCCAACCACACCCACGACACGATCGCCGGCTGGTTCCTGCGCCGGGGCACCTCGGTGTTCCTGGAGAAGCCGACCGGCACGTCGCCCGGTCAGCTGGACGCCCTGGAGCGGGCCGCCCGGGCCGGCGCCGGCCGGCTCGTGCTGTCGGCCGCCGCGCGGTACCGCCGGGACGTCGGCGCGCTGCGGCAACTGGTCGACGACGGGGCACTGGGCACACCACGGCTGGCCGAGCTGAGCTGGATCCGGGCTAGCGGGGTGCCCGGCAGCGGCTGGTTCACCGACCGCGCGACGGCCGGCGGCGGTGTACTGGTCGACCTCGGCTGGCACGTGCTCGACGTGTTCCACCAGCTGTGGTCGCCGTCCCCCGTCACGGCCGCCGTCGCGGTCGCCGGACACGACTTCGCCGGGCGCGAGGAGCACGCCATCGACTGGCGCGGCCACGAGGAACGGGACGCGCGCCCGGTCGACGTCGAGGACCAGCTCACCGCGCTGCTCACCACTGACCACTACGCCGCGCAGCTCCGCTTCGCGTGGGCGTCGCACGAGGAGGCGGACCGTACGGTCCTGACCCTGCACGGCACCGACGCGTCGCTGACCCTCACGACCACCTTCGGCTTCAGCCCGCTGCGGGTCGCGACGCCGTCGCTGGTGCTGCGCCGCAACGGAACGGTCCGGGAGATCCCGCTGCCGGCGGCGTCGGTCGGCGAGGAGTACGACCGGCAGCTGGACGCGCTGCCCGACCTGTTCGCCGCGGCCGACCCCACCGGCCGGTCAATGCGCGAGGCGCGGGACGTGCTGAGCGTCGTGACGGCCTGCTACCGGGCGGCCGGCATCGGTTAGCCCGGACGGCTCAGCCGGCGTCCTCGACCAGGGAGAGCGCGTGTTCGAGGGCCGCCTCGTCGTGGGCGACCAGGTGATCTTCCATGATCAGGTAGTCGAGCTGGCTGGAGCCGTAGAAGTCCAGCGCCTGCTCGGGTGTCTCCACGATCGGCATGCCACGGTCGTTGAACGAGGTGTTCAGCACGACCGGCACGCCCGTGATGCGGTGGAACCACTCGATCAGCCGCCGGTACCGGCCGTTGTCGGCGCGGGTCACGGTCTGTACCCGTGCGGTGCCGTCCACGTGCACGATCGCCGGCACGTCCCGCTGCCGTTCCGGCCGCACCGGCGCGACGATCAGCATGTACGGCGACTCGATGTCCAGCTCGAAGTACGTCGAGGCGTACTCGGCGAGCACCGCGGGCGCGAACGGCCGGAACGACTCCCGGTGTTTGACCTTGGCGTTGATGATGTCCTTCATCTCCGCGCGGCGCGGGTCGGCGAGGATGCTGCGGTGCCCCAGAGCCCGGGGCCCGAACTCCGAACCCTCGGTGAACCAACCCAGCATCGCGCTGCGGGACAACAGTTCGGCGCCGAGGCGGGCGGAGTCGGCGACCTTGCGGTGCGGGAGCCCGGACTTCGCCAGGGCCGCGTCGACCTCCGCCTCCGGGTAGGTCCGGCCGAGGTACGCGTGGCGCTGCGGGCGCTGTACCGAGCTCGGCCCGCGGTCGCGCAGCGCGCCCTGCAGTACGTGGTGGCCGTAGTAGGCGTTGCCGATCGCGCAGCCACCGTCGCCCGCCGCCGGCTGGACGAACACGTTCTCGAACGGCGTCTCGCGCAGCAGCCGCCCGTTCGCCACGCAGTTGAGCGCGACACCGCCGGCAAGGCACAGCTCGGTCAGGCCCGTGTCGGCGTGCAGGCGGCGTGCGACGTGCAGCAGCACCTCCTCCAGCGTGTCCTGCGCGGCGTAGGCGAGGTCGGCGCCGCGGGCGAACCGTTGCTCGCCCTCCAGCCCGTCCAGGGCCTTGTCGACGAATTCGAGCAGCCCACCGTTGCGCAGGTGCAGCTCGTAGCGGCCGTCCGGCAGCAGCGTCAGGTACCGGCGGAACTCGCGGCAGTACCGGTCGGTGCCGTACGGCGCGAGCCCCATGGTCTTGCCGTCCTCGGACAGGTACCAGTCGTCGTCCTGGTAGAGCACGAAACCGATGGCCCGGCTGACCGCCTTGTACATGAAACCCAGCGAGTGGTCGCTGTCGCCGGCCTGGTAGATGCGCAGCGCGCTGAGACCGTCGGTGGTCCAGTTGGTGCCGTAGACCTTGGTCAGTTCCGTGATCCGGGAACCCTCCCCGACGGCCGTGGTCAGGGTCTCGACGCCCTCGCCCTCGATGAGGCTGCCCGCGCCGTCCACCACCAGTACGGCCGCCCGGTGGAACGGCGACGGGAAGAACGCGCTCGCGGCGTGCGCCATGTGGTGCCGGATCAGCGTGATGCGGCTGCGGAAGTGGAAGTACGCCGGTGGCAGCAGCGTGTCGTCCGCCACGATGGCGTCCACATCGGACAGACGTACGCCGTGCGTGTCGAGGCAGTAGCGCCAGCTCTGGTTGAACAGCGAGTTGACGCCCACCGAGTACTTGCGGCGGCGGAGCCGCTCCTCCTCGACGCCCGCCACGATGTCGCCGTCCGCGACGAGACAGGCGGCGAAGTCGTGGTTCGAGCCACCGAGGCCCAGCGTCAGCATGTGGCCTCCCGTGCCGTCGCCGTCAGGCCTGCTGCTTGGTGATGTACTCGGCCAGCCTGTTCTCCGACGTGAGGATCTCCTCGGAGAGGTCCTCGTCCTCGAAGGTGATGTCGAACTGCTCCTCCACCAGGAGAAGGAACTCGAGGGCGTCGAGCGAGGTGAAGCCGTAGGACTGCAGGAAGTTGGAGCTGCCCTGCGTCACCGTGCGACCGCTGGAGGCGGCGAAACCCCGGGCGATCTCGTGCAACTTCTCGACGACGGCTTCCTGGTCCATGTACTCCCCTTGTGTCCTCGGATGGACGTAATCTAGGGCAGGAAACTAGTGTTGTCCAGTATTGTCCGGATGGTCCAGCACCGGGGCGAACAGTGCTTTCAGCTGACGCAGCCGCGCCATCGTGCGGTCCCCCCGGTAGAGGTTCGTGCCGGCCATCTCCGCGTCGTCGATGCGGCCGAGGAAGTACAGGTTGACCAGGTCGGACGGCGTGGCGCAGTCCTTGCAGAAGCTGAACCTGGGCCGGTCGTGCATGAACAGGTCGTAGTGCTGGTGCGCGCCGTACTGGTCGAGCAGCAGCGTGCGGTCACCGACGATGTTGCCCATCGGCTTGACCCAGGCGTGCGGGCAGGCGGACACCTCCCCCTGGCCGAACAGCTGCGTCATCGTGGCCGTGACGTAGCAGGGCAGGGTGCGCCGGTTCGTGGTCAGCTGGGTCGCGAGGTGCTCCACGTACGCCCGGGGCGGCAGCACCCCGGAGAACTCGTCGTACCGCTCGACCAGCGGCATCAGGTGCTCACCGGCGGGTGGCCCCATCCGCTGCGCGGTCTCGCCGCGTACCGGGAAGAAGAACAGCGTGACCCGGCCGTCGTACCGCTCTTTGAGGAACTCGGCGAACTCCAGCTGGCCGTCGTAGTTGGCGTCGCTGAGCACCGACTGGATGTCCACCCGGATGCCGGCGTCGACGGTGGCGTCCAGGTTGCGCATGATCACGTCGAACAGCTTCGCCTGCCGGGGTGGGAAGCGGTGCCGGTTCAGTTCCCTGGTGTGGCCGTCCAGCGAGATGTTGAGCTGTACGTTGCCCAGCGCCGCGAGGGTGGCCAGGCGTTCCGGGTTGAGGAACACCGCGTTGGTGATGACCTGCACGGTCTCGTACCGGTCGCTGCACTCGGCGACGAACTCGGTCGATCCCTTCAGCCAGAAGAACTCGCCGCCGGAGAGCCGTAGGACCGGCGCGTCGACGGACTCGTGGTACGCGTCGAGCACCGCGTGCCAGTCGGCCCGCCGGTCGGTGGTCAACCGCAGCCGCGCGTCCGGCACGTTCATCAGCAGGTTGTACTCCTCGGTGAGGCAGTACGCGCAGCGCATCTGGCAGAGCTGTTCCTCGATCACCATGTCGTTCATCAGGAACGGCAGCCGGCCCTGCTCGTCACGATGGGCGGTGGTGATGCTGCGGAAGCGCTCCTTGAGCCGCATGCGGACTCCTCACTCCTGCGCTCGGCGCGGACGGACCCGGCAGCCCACGGACCGCGGCTGCGGCGGGACGGCCCGCCGCCCCGCACGCACGCGGTCTCGCCGACACCACCGGGCCGAGGCTGGCGTTATTTCGGACAGTTCGGTGGAATCTGCGAGACCGAGCGTACATCGCCTCTTCCCGGGAGGACCAGCCTCAGACCCGTCGGGCGGCGTGGTCCAGGCCGAAGAACGACCGGTAGAGCGGCACCTGGTGGTCGAGCATGTGGTGACCGTGGTGCACCGCGCGGCCGGCCCGCGCCGCCCGGGTGAGCAGGGCCGTCTCCCGCGGCTTCATGATGATGTCGGCGACCAGGCACCCGGTGGGCACCCTCTCCGGCGGGAACGGCAGCGGGTCGCCCGGGGTGAGTCCCAACGGCGTGGCGTTGACGACGATGTCCGCGTCGCTCAGCGCCGGCCCGGTCACCGCCACGGCCCGGTCCGGCCAGTGCCCGGTCAGCCTGCCCACCAGGTCCTCCGTCCGGCTCCGATCGTGGTCGTACACGGACAGCCGGGCGCACCCGGCGTCGAGTACCGCGGCGGCGATCGCGCTGCCGGCGCCACCCGCGCCCACCAGGGAGACATGGCGACCCGCGACGGGCCGGCCGGCCGCCGCGAGCCCCAGTACGAAGCCGGCGCCGTCGAAGTTCTCCGCCCGCCAGGACCCGTCGGCCTCACGCCGCAGGGCATTGGTGCTACCGGTGATCCGCACGGCGTCCCCGAACCGGGTGGCCAGCGCACCCGCGGCGAACTTGTGCGGCACCGTGACCAGCAGACCGTCCAGGTTGCGCAGGCGTTGCAGGCCCCGCGCCGCGTCGAGCAGGTCACCGGGCGACACGTGCAACGGGACCAGGACCGCATCGGTACCCAGCTCGGCGAAGACGGCGTTGAGCAGGGTCGGCGCCCGGACCTGCGCCACCGGGTCGCCGAGCACACCGAACAGCCGGGTGGTGCCGGTGATGTCGACAGCCGCGCACATGTGGTCCTCCTCGATATCGCTCGACGTCGTCGGTACCAGCGTGCGGCACACCGCGCGGATCGTCGATGCCCTGTACCATGTGCCCCACGCGCGGGTGGCGGCTACCACGCCGGCGGATCGCGTCCGCACCAAGGGAAACGGCCCACCGGGCACCCGACAGTGAAGGGCGACCACCATGTTCGTCGTGGCATCCCGACTTCCGTCCGCCGACGCGACGGCGCTGAGCGAGGCGTGCCGGCAGACCCGGCTGCCACTGGACAGCCGGGACCACCTCGGCGAACTGGCGGGCGACCTGCTCGCGGTGTTCTGCACCGAGGAGGCGGCCAGCCCGGCGGCGGTGCGCGAGCTGCACGACGCCGGCGCGTACGCGGTCCTGGTGCAGCCGGAACCGTCCGCGCGCGGGACGCTGGAGGCGCTGCGCCTCGGCTACGGCTTCGTTCTCGCCTCCCCACTGCGCGCGGAACGCCTCACGGCCTTCCTCACCTACCTGCGCGACGTCAGCGCGCCGCCGGGGACCCAGATCGTCGACCTGGACCAGGTGGGGACCCTGTCCACCCGCACGGCGCACACCGCACTCGACGAGGCGGAGGCGGCCGCGTTACGCCTGTTCGCCCGCGGGCCGAGCCGGATCGTCAGCCGCCGGGAGCTGGCCGAGGCCACCGACGGCGGGGACCCGCTGGCGCTGGTCTCCGCGCTGCGTACCCGGTTCGAGCAGGTCGGCTCCGGCGCCAAGATCCTGAAGGTGCCGCACATGGGTTTCCGGCTGGTCGGCGAGGTTCGTATCCCGGCAACCGGCTGACCGGGCCGGACGCGCCGGGCGATCCGGTCACCCGAGCAGCGCGGCCACCGGCCCGTCCGGCGAGGCGACCCAGAGGCGTTCGGTGAACACCGCGTCGGACAGGCGGGCCCCGTACCGGACGACGCGGCGCGCGAGCCCGTCCGGCACCTGGAGCCGGTAGCAGCGCAGCGCCTCCCGCTTGTGGCGGGCGGCATCCGACGTGGCCGGTACGGACAGTGCGTGCAGCGGCACGCCGGTCCGGTCGGCGACGTGCCCGGCCGCGCGCACCGGGTCGGAGAAGACGGCGTATGGCATGTCCTCGTAGTACCCGAGGCGTCCGGGGTCCAGGTCACCCCGCGCGACCAGCATGCCGACCGCCTCGCGGGTGACGACGTGGTCGACGTGACCGCCGACGGCGAGCGGGGCCAGCACGATCGTGTCGGCGGACAGCTCGACGGCCAGGTCCTCGACGACCCGCTCGATCAGCTCGGGTTCCCGTTCCGCGCAGCGGTTGTCGTCGTCAGGGTCCAGGAAGAACCCGTCCCGCCAGGCGGGCCGGGCCTCGCCGTCCACATGGCCCAACAGGGCGACCTGCGCGCGCAGGACCTGGCAGGCGACCCGTTCCTCGGCGACGAGGAGTTCCGCGGCCAGCGCGGGGCGCTGCTGGTAGTACGGCCGACGGGTCCAGGTCTCCTCGGAGAAGACGTCCAGCACCCGGCCGCCGCGCGTCGACAGGACGGCACCGAGAGCGAGCTGGGCGTCGTCCGGATGGGGCGCGACCACCGTCAACGGCGCCGCCGGGCAACGGCGGACGGGCCGTGCCGCCACGACCAGCCCGGCGGCGTGCCAGCGCAGGATCCGCTCGCGTGCCGCTTCCGGCCACGAACTCAGCGGGCGGCTGCCGTCACAGGACTCCCACAACGGGACGGCGTCCGGTGGCACGGCCCCCGGGTCCAGGACCTCGCCCAGGAACCGTACGTCAGCACCGTCGAACTCCAGGTGCGGAAGCCGCACCGGCGCGTCGTCGTCCGCGACGTCGTCGACGGTACGACGCATCGAGGACGAAGCGTGCGACATCGGGGCAGTTTAGACTACGGGCTCGCACGTGGCCATCGGCTCCGACCAGCTCCCCGTCCGCCCGACCCGGAAACGTGAGGACGACATGGACGTACCGTTCACCGCCGAACAGACCTGGTTCCTGCACGAGGTGTATCCCCAGATGCTGGACCCGGACCGGTTCGCGGTACTGGAGTTCTACCGGCTGCCGGTCGGGATCGGGGCGGACGCCGTCGACGACGTGGTCGCCGAGCTGTGGGAGACCCATTCCGGGCTGCGGGTGGAGATCCGGCACGGCGACCGGGGCTGGACACAGCGGTTGTCCGACACGGCCCCACCAGCGCCGTTGCGCCGCATCGACATCCGGTCACTGGACGAGGCGGACCGTGAACCGGCCGCGGTCGAGATCGCGGCGGAGCTGCGCGGCGGACTGAGCATCGCGGCGGGGCGGCTCATCCGCTTCGTACACTTCGACGCGGGGACCGACAACCCCGGCTACCTGTTCGTCGTCCTGCACCACCTGCTCGGCGACTACGCCTCGCTCACCGTCCTGGAGCGGCACTGCTCACGGGCACTGGCGAGCCGGCTGGCCGGGAAGGGACGGGTCCGGGTCAAGGCCGCACCGTTCGAACAGTGCACCCGGATCCTCAACGACCACGCCAACTCCGACGAACTCGCGGACGAGTTCCGGTACTGGTCGGGCCTGGACTGGGACGGACTCGCCACGCTGCCGCAGCGGCCCGGACGACGACCCGAGGAGGTGATCCGGGAACAGACGATGCGTTCCGTGGTCGGCGGCGCGACCGCCGAACGGCTGGTGTACCGGCTGCCCGAACAACTCGGCATCACGGCGGAGAACCTGGTCCTCGCCGCGCTGTCCGCGGCGGTGACCGGCCCTGCCGGCGGCGACTTCTGCGTCACGGTGGTCCGCAACGGCCGGTCGTCGGCGGGGCGCGTCATCCCTGACGAGCACGGCGGACCGCCCACGAGCAGGTCACTGCTGCCGCTGCGGGCCTGGGGAACCGTCGGCTGGTTCGCCACCATGGGCGCGATCGTCATGCCCGGTCGCGGAACCGACGGAGTCGCGGAGTACCTGAAACGGGTGGACGAGTCGGTGCGCGCGATCCCGAACGCCGGCGCCAACTACGGCATTCTGCGCTGGCTGCGGGACCCGGCGCGGGGTGACGGCGGGTCGATGGCCCCGGCCCACCCGCAGGTCCACTTCAACTACTTCGGCATCGAGTCCCCGGACGACACGCAGGACAGCCTGCTGCACCGGGTTCCGTTGCCGGACAGCCGTTCTACCTTCACCGTCTTCCCCCGACCGCAGGCACTGGCGGTCATGGCGCGGGTCAGCGACGGAAATCTCGAACTCGACTGGCTCTTCGACCAATACCTGCCGTACGACACCGTGGCGGGGATCGCGGCGCGGTGCGAGGAGGCCCTGGTGGAGTTCGCCGGGCTCGCCGAGCCTTCCTGACGCGCGACTCACCGGTCGCCTGCGACCTCGCGGGTTGCCGGCCCGGGCCAGGCGTTTCGCACCGGACCCTAGCCGGCCAGCGCCTCGGCGAGGGCCGCACCGAACTCCGGGGTGGCCAGGTACTCGCGGATCCCCCGGGCGCGCGGGTAACGGTGGCAGCGCACGTCGCGCACGGTGTCCCCGTAGAGCGGTCTCAGGTCCTTGACGACCGGCACCGGGTCACGGTTGTCGACGACGTTGTACCACCGCGCCAGCCCGGGACCGGGGCGCCGGTCGCCCCGTGGCGTGCCGAGCAGGCCCATCGGTGAGCCGATCGTCAGCAGGGTACGGCGGCGTCCGTCGGCCGCCGCGTTGACCGCCCGGTACGCGGAGGCGGAGCCGACCGAGTGCGCGATCACCACGTCGACGTCGGCCGCGAGGGCGGCGCGGATGTGCTCGCGGGCGGTCGCGCCGACGTCCGGGTCGTGCAGGTGCTGGTCGATCTGCCGGGCGTACGCGCGGATCTCCGTCGGCTCCCATCCCCCGAAGAACTGGGACGTGGCCAGTTCCTCGACCAGCCCGTCGGGCACGACACCGGCCGGGAACGCGGACAGCGCCTGGCCGCGCTCGACGAGTCCGAGGCTCCGGCACCAGTGCAGGATGATCCCCTCCTGCCGCGCGGCCGCCGCCGAACCGTCCGCGTCGTCGTCGTTGGCTGCGCGGATCCCGCCGACGTCCACGAACGTCAGGTCCACCGCCCGGGTCGGCGAACCGCCGAACGCCAGGCCGTCCAGGATCGCCGGCAGCCACTCGGTGCGTGGCCCGGCGGTCCGGGGCTGTCCGACGATGCCGTGTATCGCGAGTACGTGGGACATGCGGTGCACTCCCTGGTCCGGCCGGTGACATGCCCTGTCCCGGACGCTGTCGGCGTGGTGGTCCAGTCGGCTCGGTGTTCGGGTCGGTGGCACTCGTGACGGCTCAGCCCCCGGCCGAGCCGGACGGACGGAGGTCCAGACCCGGCACCGCGCGGTCGAGGAGCGAGTACCCGTACCGCGCGGTGCGCGCGTCCAGTGCGTGCAGGGCACCCTCGGGCAGCAGCGGCCGGATCGCCGCCCACTGCCGCGCGTACCGGCGGTCCAGGTCGGAGGTGATCTCGGCCGGCCCGAACGAGGGCAGCAGCCCCAGGAACCGCGCGATCCGGCCGAGTTCCCCGGCCCGGTCCGCGATCAGGTCCTCGTACCGGACCGTCAGTACCCGGCGCAGGTGGCTGACGTCGGCGAACGCGATGTCGTGCGCGGTGACCCAGTGGTGCAGCAGGTCCAGCGGGGTGAGCGACGGCGTCCACTTGATGGTGCTGAGCGTGACGGACACCGGGTGCCGGACGATGAGCACGAAGGCGGCACCGGGGAACAGTTTCTGCAGCAGCCGGCAGCGCAGCAGGTTCGCCGGGGACTTCTCCAGCACGTACGGCCCGTTCCGCTGCCAGTACCGGGACCACTGTCGCCACAGGCGTTCGGCGGTCTCGGGGCCGGCCAGCGGCGAGGACTCGGTCATGTGCGCCTCGGGGGCGAGGGCGAACCGGCCGGGGCCGCCGTGTTCCTCGTCGCTCGGCAGCGTCGTCTGCAGGTACTGGCCCTCGTTCTCGGGCGCGTCCCCGCCGTGGAACGCGCCGATCGACGGATGGCTGGCCAGGCACTCGGCGACGAGGGAGGTGCCACTGCGGTGGAGTCCCCCGACGAAGACCGGCCGACGCCCGGGTTCCGCGTCACTCATGCGTTGTCCTCTCCCCCGACAGGACTCTGGGTGTCGCGGCTCGCCGGCCCGACCGCGCCGGTGCGCCGGCCCGACGCGCGCGGTGCACCCGTCGAACCGTCGCGGTCCGTCGACGTCCTCCACGACGATGGCGGGTGGACCGCCGTGACCGATCGGCCCCGCGCGGTATCGCGACCTTTCGACCCCCGACAGGGACCGCAGCCAATGGTACGTTGGGAACGGACAAACCCGAGCAGTCCGGATAATAAGTCCGAAATGAGGGAAGTGCAACCTGACCGGGCGTGATCCACGGGCGTGAACCGCTCCGCGCCCACCCCGTCGCACCGGGCCGACCGTGCACCTGGGCGCCGTACGAGGTTCGTGCCGCCGCGACAGGGCGCACGCGAGGCAGAGAGGACAGTGATGGCGGACGTAGTCCTGCTGACACCGCGCGAGATCGCCACCGGCGCCATGAGCCTCAACAACCAGAACGTCGCCATCACCGACGAGGAGTACGTGCGCCTCGACCCCGCGCTGCGTGTCTTCTACGAGAAGGTGCGCGAGAACCTGGGCCTCGCCTGCATCACCGCGTACCTGCGTCACGCGGGCTACTCGGTACGGGCGCACAACCTGCACGGGCGCACCCCCGCCGACGAGGCCATCATCGAGCTGCTGCGGCGGGAACGCCCGCGCATGGTGGGCATCAGCATCATGTACGACCTGCACATCATCGACGCGATCCGCCTGGTGCGCTGCGCGCGGATCGCGGTGCCCGACGCGCTGATCTCGATCGGCGGCGCGTTCTGCACCTACAACGCCAAACTCATCGCGGAGCAGGTACCCGAGGCCGACTGCGTGACGTTCGGCGAGGGCGAACTGACCGTCGTGCAGCTGATGGACCGGCTCACCGCCGGCGAGGACTGGCGCACGGTGCCCGGCCTGTACTGCCGGGACGGCGACCGGGTCCGCGGCAGCGGCATGCCGGTCCTGCCCGACCTCACCGACTTCGTCTGGCCCGCGCGCGACGTGCTCGCCACGCACCGCACCGCCGGCATCCCGACACCGGTGGCCTCCACGTTCACCAGCCGCGGCTGCCATGCCAAGTGCACCTTCTGCTACGCGCCCCGCCAACCCGGTGTCGTGGACGGCTTCTGGCGGATGCGGCCACCGGGCGACGTCGTCGACGAGATCGAGTACCTGCAACGGGAGTTCAACACCCGGTTCATCTGGTTCAACGACGACAACTTCGGCGGCGCGTTCGCCGACGGGTTCGCGCACGCGGTGGAGTTCGCCGAGCTGGTACTCCGTCGCGGCCTGAAGTTCTCGTTCCACTGCGAGTTCCGGGTGGACTCCGGCCTGATCGACCACGAGGCGCTCGGTCTGCTGCACCGCGCGGGACTCGTCTCGGCGCTGCTCGGGATCGAGAGCGGCTCGCCCGGCATGCTGCGCCGGTTCAAGAAGGGCACCACCGTCTCGTACAACCTCGACGCGGCCCGCACCATGAAGAGCCGGGGGCTCGGCCTGGATCCGGGCTGGATCATGATCGAACCGCGGACCTCGGTGTCCGAGCTGTGGGAGAACCTGCAGTTCATCGTGGGGGCGCGCATCCACGAGACGGACAACCCGTTCTTCCTGGTCAACCGTGCGATCGCGCTGCGCGGTACGGAGATGTACGACAAGATCGCCGAGCCGCTGCCGTTGGCCGAGATCGGCGACCAGCAGGGCCCGGCGTTCGACGTACTGCGCGAGGCCCGGCGCGACTACCGGGTGACCGACCCCCGGGTGGAGGCGCTGTGGACGGCGTGGAGCACCGTCGGCGGCGAGGTCAGTGACCGCAAGGAGAACCAGTTGCCGTTCCTGGCCCAGTCGATCGCGGTCGCGACACGGTCCCGCCGGGGGCAGCCCGGCAACCCGAGGCACCTGCTGTCCTCGCTGCGGGCCTGGCGCAACGGGCTTCCGCAGCTGTTCCTGACGTTCGTGAACTTCTCCCTGGTGCTTGCCGACCTCGATCCGCCCGACCTCGCCGAGCGGCTCGACCGCGAACTGCGCGACCTGGTCGACGGCTACGACGTCGAGCACCTGGGCGGTACCTTCGACGAGTTCCTCGACCGTGTCGAGCAGATGTGCGGCCCAGTCGCCCGCGCCGGAGTGGGAGCGTGATCGGATGGCATCCATGCGGTACGGGGTGGTCGGCGGCGGCCGCGTCTTCCAGCGCTACCACCTGCCCTGCGTGCGGGAACGCGACGACGTCTCCCTGGTCGCGGTCTGCGACACCGATCCCGACCAGGCCCGGCGCACACTGGGCGACGGGCACCCCGACGTACTGGTCACCGACGACCTGACCGAGTTCCTCGACCGGGGCCGGCCGGACGTCGTCGCGGTCTGCACGCCCAACGACAGCCACACCGCGCCGACACTCGCGGCCCTGGCCGCCGGCGCCGCTGTGCTGTGCGAGAAGCCACTCGCCGCCACCGGCGCCGACGCCGCCCGGATCGCCGCCGCGGCAGCCGAATCCCGGCTGTTCGGCGTCAACCTGCCGTACCGGTTCCATCCGCTGATCCCCGCCTTCGTCAGTGCCCTGCCCACCGAGCCCCACGAGGTGACGCTCACCTTCACCACGGCCGGTCAGCGGCTGTGGCGGCCGGTCACCCGGTGGTACTCGGACGAGGGCGTGGCCGGCGGCGGCGCCCTGCTCGACCTCGGCCTGCACGCGATCGACCTGCTCACCGCCATCTTCGGCACCGCCGAGCCGGCGGGCTGCCAACTGGACCGGCCCGGTGTCGAGGAACGCGCCGTCGCGCACCTGCGGTTCGGCACCACGCCGGCCACACTGCGCATCGACCGGGCCAGCCGCACGATGGCCATGCTGGTGGAGGCGCGCGGCGCGGACGGGGCGGTGGCCCTGGACCTGCGGCGCGGCGAGGTGCACACCGCGGACGGCACCATCACCGCCGAACCGGGCCACCGGCCGGAACTCGCCGCCATCGACGCGTTCCTGGATGCCGCGACCGGGCGGGGTGGTGCGGTGGTCGGGGCGGCCGACGCGCTCGCGCATCAGAGCCTGGTGACCCGCCTGTACGAGCAGGCAAGCGTGGAGCCGGAACCGGTGTCCTGACCGGCCGTCGAACCGACCAGAGCGGACGTTTCCGACGCATTGCCCCAATCCGGTGATCGTGGCAGACTCGCGCCATGGTGAGCCGTGGTGATCTGATGGACGTTGCCCGCAGAGCCCTCAGCCACAGCGAGAACGGCACCACGGACGAGTCCGACGAGGTGGGCGAGGTCGCGGTCGCCGACTATGTCGACGACCGGATCTGGGAGCTGGAGATGCGCCGGCTCTTCCGCGCCTCCCCGGTCGCCCTCGCACTGAGCGCGGAGCTGCCCGAGCCGGGCGACTACAAGGCATTGACCGCGGCCGGGCTTCCCGTCCTCATCACCCGCGGCACGGACGGCACGGTACGGACGTTCCTCAACGTCTGTCGGCACCGCGGCGCCCGGCTCTGCGAACCGGGCAGCGGCAACAAGAACCGGTTCACCTGCCCGTACCACGCCTGGGCGTACAACGACCGGGGGCGCCTCGTCGGCGTCTACCGCGCCGACCAGTTCGGCCAGTTCGACCGGGACTCCCGTGGCCTGGTGGCGTTGCCCACCGAGGAACGGCACGGCTTTGTCTGGGCCGTGCTCTCCCCGGACGGCGAGATGGACCTGGACGGCTGGCTCGGCGGGTACGCCACGGAACTCGGCACCCTCGAACTGGAACGGTGGCACTTCCACGACCAGGTCGAACTTCCGGGTGCCAACTGGAAAGTGGTCATCGACGGATACCTGGAGGGCTACCACGGCGACTGTCTGCACGCCGAGTCGCTCGGCACTGGCAGCCTGCCGAACCTCATGCTCGTCGACCGGTACGGTCCGCACCAGCGGCTCGTGTTCGCGCAGAAGACGCTGACCTCGCTGCGGGACCAGCCCGAGGACGACTGGGAGCCGACCCGGCACTGCGTGCCCAACCACATCCTGTTTCCGAACGTCAGCATCGCCGGCGCGTGGCACGACCTGAGCATGGTGTGCATCGTGCTGCCCGGCGCCACCGTCGGCACGAGCATGACCTACCAGACCGTGCTGACCCGCAACCCGAGCCGCACCCGGGTGGACCGCGCGATCGCCCGCAAGTTCAGCGGCCTGATGCTGCGGGTGGCCCGGGACGAGGACTACCCCACCGTCGCGGGCATCCAGGACGGTCTGGCGTCCGGCGCCAACACGCACTTCCTGCTGGGCCGCAACGAGGTCGCCGTCCAACACTTCCACTCCTGGGTACGCCGGCTGACCGGGCGGGACGGGGAGACCGCATGAGACGGGTCCTCGCCCTGGGGCAGTTCGACTTCTCCCGACACACCCTCGTCGCGATGGCGGACCGGGGCGTCGAGGTGCACTACGGGTACGTGGGGACGCCGCAGTTCCTGCCCGAGGCGTCGGAGCGGCTGACGGTCTTCCCGGTACCGAAGGAGGACCGGCCGGAGCATCTCGCCGCCGCCGTGCGGCGGGTCCGGCCCGACGTCGTCCTGGTCGGCACGGCCAGCTACGACGGCTCCAACCGGGTCGCCGCGGAGCTGCTCGACGCCGACCTGGGGGTGCCGGTCGTCCGGTTCTACAAGGAGTTCGTACTGAAGCCGTCCGCGCTGGAACGCACCGTGCTACGCGGCGTGGACGGACTGGTCGCCGGAGGTGAACGGGAGGGCCTGTACTTCCGGGCCGTGTACGGGCTGGACGCCGACCGGGTGCACGCCTTCGACCCGGACGTCATCTCCTCGCACATGATCGTGTCGGACCCGCTGCCGAAGCTGTCCGATCTCGACGGTGCGCCGCACGTCGTACTGGGCGGCAACCTCAAGGCCGACGACAGCGAGTTCGACTACCGCGACCTGCTGCGGGGCCTGGCCGACGCCGGCGTGCACGTGCACGTCTACGCGCTCGGATTCTCCCGGTGGTTGGCCCGTGGCCGGGCGCTCGACCCGAACAGCGAGGAGGTCCGCACCGCGTACGACGAGATCTTCGCGCACGACCACGTCCATCTGGAGAAGCCGGTGTTCGGTGCGGAGCAGATGACGACGTGGACGCAGTTCGACGCCGGCCTCACCCAGCGCGAGCCGGGCGTGTTCTGGCCGGAACTCACGCCGGTCCAGAACATGAACCTTCCCTCGAAGTACAGCTACTACCTGGGTGCCGGGTTGCCGATCGCGGTGCAGCGCAGCACCCTTCCCGCCCTGCGGGAACTGCTGGCGGGCACCGGGATGCTGGTGGAGTTCGACACGGTCGACGAGTTGGCGGCGCGGCTGCACGACCGGGCCGGGATGGCCCGCACGGCCGCGACGGTACGACGCCGGGCCTCGGACCACACCGCGCAGGCCGGCATCGACGACGTACTCGCGTTCATCGACGGCATCATCGGACGCCGCTGAGGGCGTGCGGCCCGACACGCGGGCAGCACGGCAGGGACCGACATCAGCCACCGGCACCGTGGCTGGGCGAGGAGAGCAGGATGGCGGCACGACTGACCGAGGTCGGCGACGGCGTGTCCCTGTACGCGACCAGCGCGCCGGACGCCCGGTTCCTCTACCGGGAGATCTTCGAGTGGGGCAGCTACCGCTCCGCGCGTCTGCCGTCGGATCCCCTCGTCGTCGACGCCGGCGCCAACGTCGGCGTCTTCACCCTGTTCGTCAAGCGGATGCGGCCGGACGCCGAGATCGTGGCGTTCGAACCGGTCGAGGATCTGGCCGCCGCGCTGCGCGCCAACGTGGCGCATTTCGGGCTGTCCGGCGTCACCGTGCACACGACGGGGCTCGGCGGCGAGTTCCGCCGGGCCGTGCCGTTCCGGCACTATCCGCTGCGGCCCAGCGGGTCGAGCCTGTTCCGCGAGGACCAGGACGCGCTGAAGAAACTCTCCGCGAGATGGATGCCGTCCCGGCTGAACGAACGCATGTACCGGGGCCGGGAGATCACCGTGGACATCGCGCCGCTCTCGTCGTTCCTGCCACCGGACCGGGCCGTCGATCTGCTGAAGGTCGACGTCGTCGGTGCGGAACTCGACGTGTTCGCCGGGATCGACGACGACCAGTGGCCCAGGATCCGGCAGGTCGTCGTCGACGTGCAGGACGTGGCGGGGCGCGCCACCCGGGTCCGGGAGATACTGGAGGCGCACGGCATGAGCACCGGCGTCGGACGCAACGACGCCGCCGCCGAGGACGGGGTCAACGTCCTGGTGCACGGGCAGCGCCCGGACATCGGTCAGGTGCCGCTGCTGGCGTAGTGCCGGATCTGGGTGCGCCACAACAGGTACGCGAGCCCGAGCAGCACCGGCCCGACCACCGGCGCACCGTAGGCCAGCCAGGCGGTCACGTGCATCCCCCCGGTGCGGTCCAGCAGCACCCCGGCGGGAAGGTAGGCGATGAACGCCAAGGGCACCACGAAGGTCAGCGCGAACTGCGCCGCCCTCGGGAAGATGTTCAGCGGATAGCCACCGAAGTTGTCGAAGATGCTGTCGACGAGCAGTCGCAGGGACTGGGTGGACAGGGTCCGGAACGACAGGGCCGCGGCGGCCAGCTGGAACGACCCCTCCACCATCGCACCACCGACGAGTGCCAGCAGCAGGTACACCAGGCCCGCGAGCGAGAGCTGGACCGGCAGCCGGGACGCGGCGGCGACCAGGATGACCACCCCGGTGATCAGATTCCCCACCGGGGCCAGGTACACGTTGCGGGACAGCAGCTGCAGCAGCGGCCCGGCGGGCCGGATCAGGAAGTTGTCGAACTCCCCGCTGCGTACCATGCCGCTCACCCCGAACAGCTGGCTGCTCGGCACCTGCCACAGGCCGGACGCGACGAGGCGCATGCCGTACAGGAGGGCGATCTCGGCGATGGACCAGCCGCCGATCGCACCGAAGCGTGCCACGATGATCCAGACGAACGCCACGCCGACGCCCTGGAAGGCTATCTCGCTGACGATGGTCAACAGCAGGTTCCCCCGGTACTGCAACTGCGCGCGGAACGCGGCGCCCAGCTGGATCAGGTAGATCCGCCACCACGGCACCGGGTTGGCCGCGGAGGTCCGGCGCCGGACCGGCCTGTCCGACTGGGGCGTCTCGGTGACCACGGCCCTCAACCCCCCTGCACGACGACGCGACGCAGTGCCCGGGACCAGACCAGCCGCAGCGCCAGCCACAGCACCAGCACCCACACGCACTGCACGCCGAGGGCCGTGGCCGTCTCGTCGGGCCCACCGAGCTGGCCCAGGTAGATGGCCAGCGGGGTGTAGATGGTGGACTGGAACGGCAGCCAGTTCGCCACCGTGGCAAGCCATTCCGGCATGAACCACAGCGGCACCAGCGCACCGGCGAAGAACTGCGCCACCATCCGGTAGATGATGAAGATGCCCGAGGCGTCGATCGTCCAGAACGCCACCATGCTGACGATCGCGGCCAGCAGTACGGTGATCAGGTAGGCGAGGACGAGGCTCAGCACGTACAGGCCGGCGGCTCCCGGCGAGGCGGGCGCCTGCATGCCACCCACCAGTACCGCGAAGGGCAGGGCGATCACCGCGAACGGCGCCATGGCCAGGGTGGTACCGACCTGGGCGCAGAACATCTGCGCGGTGAACCGGATCGGCCGGGCCAGGTCCACCGCGACCTTGCCCTCCCGGACCCGGTCCGGGATCAGGGACAGCCGCCACGGGTTGAACAGCCAGTACTGCACCATGGCCAGGGTCGCGTAGGCGATCTGGGCGGCGAGCGTGACGCTCCGGCCGCCGGCGGCGGAGACGGCTCCCGAGTGCGGGAAGACGGCCGTCCACACGACCTTCAGCAGGTACGTCTGGACGAGCAGGCCGATCAGCGCGAACAGGAAGTCCGCCCGGTAGGCGAACTGGGTGCGCGCCTGGATCTGCGCTATGCCGGCGTACGCGGTGAGCCGTTGCCGCAGCAGGAGCGGGGCCGTCGCACCGTTCACGCGGCCTCACGGGCCGAGTAGATCTGGTGCACGACACCCTCAAGCTCGGGTTCCACAATGGACATGTCGGTGACCGCGTGCCGGGCCAGTACGTCGGCCACGAGGTCGGAGACCCGGATCTGCTCCGGGTCGAAGCTCAGCGAGACGGAGCCCGGTTCGGCCTCGTCCTCCTCGACCTTGACACCGGCCAGTTCCACTCCCCGCCACTGCTGGCCCTCGGCGAGCTGGACGACGAGCCGCCGGTGCGGTGCGAACCGGGTCTTCAGCGAGTTGACGTCCCCGTCGTAGATGACCTTGCCGCCGTCGATCAGCAGGATGCGGCGGCACAGGCGCTCGACGTCGTCGAGGTCGTGGGTGGTCAGGATCGCCGTCGTGCCCTCGTCCCGGTTGAGGACGCCGACGAACTCGCGGATCCGTTCCTTGGCCACCACGTCCAGACCGATGGTCGGCTCGTCCAGGTACAGGATCCGCGGCTCGGGCAGCATGGCCGCGGCCAGGTCGCCGCGCATCCGTTGGCCCAGGGACAGTTGCCGTACCGGGGTGGCCAGGAACGGGCCGAGGTCGAGCAGTTCGGTGAAGCGCTCGGTGTTGGCCCGGTGGCGAGCCCGCTCGACGCCGTACAGCTTGCCGATCAGTTCCAAGGAGTCGCGCAGCGGCAGGTCCCACCACAGCTGACTGCGCTGGCCGAAGACCACGCCGATGTTGCGGGCGTTGCGTTCCCGCTGGCGCCACGGCACGATCCCGTCGACGGTCACCTGGCCGGCGGTGGGCCGGAGGATCCCGGTGAGGATCTTGATGGTGGTGGACTTGCCCGCGCCGTTCGGCCCGAGGTAGCCGACGATCTCCCCCTCGTCGATCGAGAAGCCGATGTCGTCCACCGCGACGGTGCGCACGTACTGGCGGGTCAGCAGTGTCCGCAGACCGCCGAGTGGACCGGTGAACCGCTTCGGTCTGCGGAACTCCTTGACCAGCCCGGAAACCTCGATGATGGTCACCTGTCGGTGCAACTCCCCGTGGGTCGGCGGTGCCGCGTGTGCCCCCGGTACTGATTTATCCGTTACGGACCACTACGCGGTGTGTGTCATCTTCGCCACGCTCGAAGGCGGTTGTCAAGGTCGCCGGTCGGCGCCGGACGGGTCCGGCACCGCCGCCAGGTAGTCGCGCGTGCTGCCGGAGGGGCCCAGCAGCGCGGACAACGCCAGGACCGTCGGATCCGGATGCTTCGCGGCGAACCGGCCCAGGTTCACCGCATGTTGTTCCCAGCGGTCCGTGCGGACGTGGCTCAGGTGGATGCCGGGGGCACCGCCCGCGAGCATCATCGGCGCACCGACCCGGCACAGCCGGAAGCCCAGCTCCAGGTCCTCACAGCCCCACCGGGTCCCGAACGACTCGTCGTACCCGCCGGCCCGTTCCCACAGCCGACGCGGCATCGAGGTGTTGGCGCCGACGCAGGCCAGCCACGGGGCGACGGCACGTACCTCGGCGCGCGCCATCGCGGCCACCGTGCGCTCCAGCGCGTTGACCACGGTACGGCCGTAGCCACCCCCGGCCGCCAGGGCGTACGGGTCGTCGGGCGGTCCGGTGGCGCTGTCGTGCAG
>JBAUUM010000748.1:0-2840 GCA_049582705.1 Actinocatenispora sp. | reverse complement strand
TGCGGGACCCACCCGCGGCCGGACCCGCGGCACCGGCCGTACCCGGACCGGCTGGACCGCCCGGACCGGCCGCACCCGGCGGCACGTCCGGCACCGCGGCTCCCGTCCGGTCCGACGCGGAACCCGGGTGGCGCGGCACCGACGGAGCCGGCCGGGACCCGTCGCTCGGCGAATGACGGTCCGCCGACCCGCCGGTCGGCGACCCCGGCGCCGTCCGCTGCGCGACCACCGGCGGATGCTGCGGTGACGAGGACGCGGTCAGCGCCCAGCCGACGCCGACCAGCAGCAGGACCAGCAGCAGCGTCAACGCGCCGTTGAGCAGCTTGGACGGAATGTGGGACTGCAACCGGTCCGCGGCCGCGCGCAGGAACCCGACGCGGTGCCGGGCCAGCTTGACGAGCCCGCGGAGCATCTGCACGACCAGGATGAGCACCCCGACCACCGGCAGCATCAGCAGCAGGATCTGCAGGGCCGCGGCCACCACCGCCGGCGCGGAGTGCTGTGCCGACGCGTTCGCCACCAGGGTCAGTATCGTCTGCCAGCCGTTGCGGATCAGTCCGGGCAGTCTCACCAGGACGATGGCCAGCTGGATCACCAGCGCCGGAATCACGGCGAGCACCCACACGGTGACCAGGATCTGCGGCCACCGCTTCAGGGCCTCCAGCCGCTTGTCCGCCGGACGCCGGAGCACGGCGCGCTTCAGGATCGGGCCGATGTACTTGAACAGGTCGGGGATCCCGACCAGGTCCGAGACGATGTAGTACCCGTCGAACCGCAGCGTCGGCAGCAGCTGCTGCAGCATCTCCAGGTTCGTGGAGAGGATCGCGACCAGCAGGATCGGCGCGCCGGTCCACGCGTACAGCGCGGACAGCGCCACCACGAAGATCGCGTTGAAGTAGACGCCACCCAGGTCCGTACGGATCCGCCCCACCCGGTCCAGCCGGTACGAGTCGGTGATGTCCGTGTAGAACGCGGGCCAGACCAGGTAGAGCCCACAGCCCATGACGCCCGGGCGTGCCCCGCTGTACCGGCAGGCCGCCGCGTGCCCCACCTCGTGGAACGCCGACGACATGATCGCGAACGCGATGATCAGCAGGATGCTGACGGGCGACACGAGGGACTGCGCGACGGCCGCGCCCATGTGCTGCGTCATGAACAGCCAGATCTCGCCGAACAGGCCGGCGCTGATCACCAGCAGCATCACCAGCGGCTTGAACAGCCAGCCGAAGGCACCGCCCAGGAACCAGGTGACGCTCGCCGGGATCACCGCGACCCGGAAACGCAACGACAGGAACGGCGTCGCCTTCTCGACGAGCGGCTCCGTACCGTCGCTGTACGTCGTGATGCCGAGCGGCGCGAGCTTCTTGTCCAGCAGGAAGGTGACGTGCTCGGCGGTGAAGTCCCGGCCGGTCTCCCGGGAGAGCATCGTCGCGACCTGGCTCAGGACCGCCAGGCCGTCCTGCTCCCCGGCGGCGGAGTTCTGCTTCCGGGCGGGATTCTGGTTTTTGGTGGTGGGCTGTTGGTTCCTGGTGGTGGGGTGTTGGTTCCTGGTGGTGGGGTGTTGGTTCCTGGAGGTCAGATGCCGCCGGCCGTCGAGGATCTTCACCAGCAGGTACAGCAGCGACGGCAGGTGTACGACCTGCCCGTCGGGCCGGTAGACGAGCTGCGGCGGCACACGGTACCCGGAGTCCTCGAACTCGCCGACCAGCTCGATCCCCTCGACCAGCGCGGGGAGTCTCTCGGCGACCGGTGCGATGCCGTCGGTTTCAGCGGACGGTGCGCGCATGTTCAGGATCTCCAGGGTCGGTGACAGGGGGCGGGATGGATCCGGCTCAGCGGGCGATCACGCCCGGAAGACAGGTCAGGTCCGCCTCGGGACCGCCGGCCTCCGGTCCACCGGACAACAGGCCGAGGTCGTTCACGGCCTGGCAGGCCTGGCTCATCGTGGTCGACTCGGCGGCACCGACCGGCGACGGCAGCGGCGCGTGCGCGATCCCGACCAGCGGGGCGACGAGGGACATCAGCGTGCGGCGGGCGACCAGTTCGCCGGTGGCGAGGTCGAGTTCCTGGCGGGTGATCTCGGACATGAGGTTCCCTTCAGTCGGTGTGGTCACCCCGTGCTGGGCGGTGGTGCGCACCGCCTCTGTACAGGGATCTGAGGGCCGGGAAGCACGGCATGCCGCCGGGGCTTCCCGGCCCGGGTACAACGTGCGCTACTAGGCGATCGTGGTCGGCACGCAGGTCAGGCTGTTGCTGCCGCCCAGCATGCCGAGCAGCGGCGCGTTGTTGACCGCCTGGCACGCGGACACGATCGTGGGCGCGCTGCCGTCCTCTTGGGCGATCGCGACGTTGCCGTGATCGGCGCTGCCGGCGAACGGGGTCACGGTCGACAGCACGGCGCGCTCGGGCAGCATCTCGCCTGCGAGCAGGTCCAGTTCGTCGAAGCTGATGACAGACACTTCGGTCCTCTCACACAGAGCCAATGTCAGTACACGTGCGGCGTCGCGTACGGCGTCGACGCGACGAGGTGGGTGGGACGCCCCGGTAGGAGACCGGTCCTCCCACCATCCGGGTACGACTACCTGTCAGCCGGCGATGGCGGCCGGAACGCAGGTCAGGCTGTTGTCGCCACCCGCGATGCCGGCCAACGGGCCGTTGTTGACCGCCTGGCAGGCCGAGGCGATGGTGGGCGAGCTGCTCTCGTGCACGACCGCGACGTTGCCGTGCTCGGCGCCGCCCGCGAACGGGGTCACGGTCGACAGCACCGCGCGCTCGGGCAGCATCTCACCGGCGAGCAGGTTCAGTTCCTCGAAGCTAATGACAGACATGGTGGTCCTCTC
>JBAUUM010000747.1:0-16747 GCA_049582705.1 Actinocatenispora sp. | reverse complement strand
CGTGCTGCTGGGCGAGCGGATCAACCTGGTCCAGGGCATCGGAGCGGGCGCCATGCTCGTGGGCGCGCTGCTCGCGGTGACCCAGGGCCGCTTCCGCCGCGGCCCCGCGCCGTCCGAGGTCCCCGTCGCGGAGGCGGTACGGGAGCCGGTCGCGAGCGGTCAGGCCCAGTCGTGACCGGCGACCGGGTCCGTGCCGAACAGGTCCGTTCCGGTCAGCGCCGAGCCGGACAGATCCATGCCGGGCAGGGCCGTGCCGACCGGGTCGGCGCCGGCCATGGCCGTTCTGGGCGGTCGGCATGACACAGCTGGCGTTTCCGTTCGACAGCCCGCCGGAACGTGACGACGAGCCGCTGCACGCCCGGCTGCGCCGGGAGGATCCGGTCCCGCGGGTGCGGCTCGCATCCGGCGGCGACGCGTACCTGGCGAGTCGGGCCGTGGACGTCCGCCGGATCTTCGTGGACCGGGTGTTCAGCCGGGCCGCCGCGACCCGGCCCGGCGCGGTCACGCTGCGTCCTGCCCGGCTCAGCCCGCACGTGCTGGTGAGCATGGATCCGCCGGACCATACCCGGCTGCGCGGTCTGGTGAACCGCGCGTTCACGCCGCGCACCGTGGAACGGATGCGGCCCGCCGTCCAGCTCATGACCGACCGCCTGATCGACGACATGCTCGCTGTCGGGCCACCGGCGGACTTCGTCGGCATGTTCGCCCTGCCGCTGCCGGCGATGGCGCTCGCCGCGATGCTCGGCGTACCGGAGGAGGACCACCTCAGGCTCCGGTCCTGGATGGACGTGATGATGTCCATCACCGCGTACACGCCGGGCCAGATGCGTTCCGCCAGCCGGCAGATGCTGGTGTACCTCGCCCACCTGGCCGCCGCGAAGCGTGCCGAGCCCGGCGACGACCTGCTCAGCGGGCTCATCTCGGCGCGTGACGGGGAGAACCGGCTGTCCGAGTCCGAGCTGCTGCACACCGCGCTGATCATCCTGACCGGTGGCTACGAGACCACGGCGATGCTGCTGGCGAACTCGGTACTCACCCTGGACCGGCACGCCGAACAGTGGGAGCTGATGCGGCGGGACCCGGATGCCATCCCGGCCGCGGTGGAGGAACTGCTGCGCTACACGCGGATCTCCCGGGCCAGCCTGGAACGGGTGGCCACCGAGGACGTGGAACTCAGCGGCGTGACGGTGCCTGCCGGGTCGACGGTCATCGGGCTGAAATACTCCGCGCACCGGGACGAGGAGCTGATCGACGACCCCGACCGGTTCGACATCACCCGGTCGCACGTCCCGCACATGGCGTTCGGCCTCGGCGTGCACCACTGCATCGGCGCCTCGCTGGCCCGGCTGGAGCTGACCGTCGCGTACGAGACGCTGGCCCGGCGGATGCCCGGCCTGCGACCGGCCGTGCCGGACACCGACCTGCCCTGGAAACGCGGCCTCATCACCCGGGGCCCCGAGAAACTGCCGGTGACGTGGTGACCGCCCGGTACGCACCGGCGGTGGCCGGCGACACGCTGCACGAGGTCCTCACCAACGTCGGCACGGCACCCGGCGGCATGACGTTCGTGGGCAGCGGCGAGCTGCCGTTCGCGGACCTCGACGCCCGCACCGCGGAACTGGCCGCGCACTGGGCAGGGCTCGGCGTACGCCCCGGTGACCGGGTCGTGCTGATCCTGCCGGACTCCGTCGAGTTCATGCTCGCCCTCATGTCGGCGGCGCGGGCCGGGGTGCTCCCGGTGCCGTTCTTCCCGCCGTTGACGCTCGCCCAGCGGGACCCGTACATCGACACGCTCCGGGGTGTCTGCCGGACGGCCGGCGCGCGGCTGTGCCTCGGCAACGAGGCGGTGCTCGACCTGATCGGCGGCGACGCGCTGCCCTGCGCCACCGACACGTTCGGCGCGTTGGCCGCCGCCACGCCGGGACCGGTCGGTCGGCCCGCCCCCGGCGACCCGGCACTGCTCCAGTTCACCAGCGGCTCCACCAGCGCGCCGAAGGGTGTACTCGTCACCAACCAGGCGCTGATGGACCACGCCCGCGCCCTCGGCGAGGCGATGGACATCCACGGCGAGGTGGACCGGGGCGTCAGCTGGCTCCCGCTGTACCACGACATGGGGCTCATCGGGAAGGTGTTCGCCGCGGTACTGACCAGGACCAGCACCTGGCACATACCGCCGACGCGGTTCGTCCGCGACCCGGCGGGATTCCTGCGGCTGCTCACCGAGGTCCGCGGCACCATCTCGTTCGCGCCGAACTTCGCGTACGGCCTGATGACGCGGCGCGTGTCGCTGGACGGACTGGACCTGTCGTCGTGGCGGCTGGCCGGCTGCGGTGCCGAACCGGTGCACGCCCCGACGCTGCGCCGGTTCGCCGAGACGTACCGGCCGGCCGGGTTCCGGCCGGAGGCGTTCACGCCCTGCTACGGACTGGCGGAGGCGACCCTGGCGGTGTGCGTGACGCGGCCCGGCGCCGGGCTCGGCACGCTGACCGTCGACGCCGAGCGGCTCGGCACCGACCGGCGGGTGGAGCTGTGCGCCCCGGGCACGCCGGGCAGTACCGAGATCGTCTCGTCCGGCGGGCAGATCCCGGGCACCGAGGTCCGGATCGTCGACGAGCACGGCGTCGAGGTCGAGGACGGCACCGACGGCGAGGTCGTGACCCGCAGCGCGCACGGCGGGTCGGAGTACTACGGCAACGCGGCGGCGACCGCGGCCACGTGGCGCGACGGGTGGCTGTACACGGGCGACAGCGGCTTCCTGCACGACGGCCAGCTGTACGTGACGGGCCGGCTCAAGGACCTCATCATCGTCAACGGCCGTAACTACCCGCCGCAGGACATCGAACGGGTCGTCGACCAGGTCGACAACGTACGGACGAACAACGTGGTGGCGGTGGGTGTTCGGTCCGGTGACGGCGAGGCGGTCCACCTGGTCGTCGAGACGGTACGGCACAAGGAGTCGGCGGGCCTGGCCGACCGGATCAGCGCCGCCGTACGGCGGTCGTTCCCGGTCCCGGTCGCCGGGGTCACCGTGGTCCGCAGCGGCACGTTGCCGCGGACGAGTTCCGGCAAGGTACGACGGCGCCACACCGCCCACCTGCTGGCCGCGGGGAAGCTGGCGGCGCTGACCGAGGGGCACGCGATGGCTGAAGGGACGACGACATGAGCGAGACCCGGCCGGTGATCGGGGAGAAGTACACGATCCAGGAGGGCGACACGATCACCGAGATCGCCTTCCTGGCCTACGACGACGCTCGACGCTACCGGGAACTCGCCGCGCACAACGCGGACGTGCCCGGCTTCAACCCGGCGCGGCTCACCCCCGGCCTGGTCATCGATGTTCCACAGCCCGACTACCTGCCGATGCCCGGCGGCATCGGTGGCATGCGCAGCAGCGCGGGTCGCGTTCTCAGCCTGCGCGCCTCAGAGGGGAGCCGTCCATGACCGAGGTCGACCCGGTCTTCACGACCGTATCGGAGATCATCGCCAAGGTCGCCAAGATCCCGTTGGAGCAGGTGAAGGCCGAGAACTCGGTGACCGGTCTGACCAATGTGGACTCGATCGTGCTGCTGGAGATCGTGGCCACCACGGAGATCGCGCTGAACATCGAGATCGACGAGGAAGAGCTGTTCAAGATCGACACCGTCGGTGACTTCGTCGCCGTCTGCCGCCAGTTGACGCCCGCGCAGATCTGACAACCGAGGAGTGACATGGCACGCCGACGCACCCTCCTTCTCATCTCGCCACGTGCCACCTTCTTCGGCGGGAGCACCGAGCACCAGCGGTTCAAGCGGGAGTCGCGGGAGTTCCAGTTCTTCGACTACACGTGGACCGGGTTCGCCACCGGGCTGGTCATCGTCGGTTCGCTGACCCCGGCCTCCTACGACGTCCGGTACATCGACGAGAACATCGAGCCGGTCGACTTCGACGCCGAGGCCGACCTGGTGGCCGTGACCGGGATGACCGCGCAGGCCGACCGGATGTACGAGATCGCCGCGGAGTTCCGGGCCCGTGGCGTGCCCGTCGTGGCCGGTGGTCTGCACGCGAACCTGCTGCCGCACGAGGTCGGCATGCACGTCGACGCGGTGTGCGTGGGTGAGGCGGAGGCGGTCTGGCCGCAGGTGCTCGCCGACTTCGAACAGGGCCAGCTGCAGCCGATGTACCGGCAGCGCGGCCGTGCCGACCTCACCGTCGCGCCCCGTCCCCGTTACGAACTGGCGCAGCAGCGCTACTACCCGAGCATCTGGGTGGAGACGTCCCGCGGTTGCCCGCACACCTGCCGGTTCTGCGCCGCCACCATCCGGTACCGGGACAAGCTCGGCTACAAGACGATCGACCAGGTCGTCGCCGAGATCGAACTCATCCGGGAGCGCTGGGACAACCCGTACATCCTGTTCTCCGACGACAACTTCGTGGTGGACCGGAACCGTACCCGGGAGCTGTTGAAGCGGCTCATTCCGCTCGGCATCAAGTGGAGCGGGCAGTCCGACGTGTCGTTCTACAAGGACCCGGACATCCTGGAGCTGATGCACGAGAGCGGCTGCATGACGATGCTCATCGGCTTCGAGAGCGTCTCGGACGCCACGCTGACCGGCATCGACGAGCGGAACTGGAAGCTGCGCGCGCTGACGAAGTACGTCGAGGCGACGAAGAGGATCCAGGACGCCGGGATCGGTGTGTACGGAGCCTTCACCCTCGGCCTCGACACCGACGACAAGGACTCGTTCGAGGCCACGTCGCGGTTCGTCAAGGACAACTATCTGGCCGGGATCCAGGTGTCCTGCGTGACGCCGTTCCCCGGCACGCCGCTGCGCGACGACATGGAGCAGGCCGGTCGGGTACTGCCGGACAAGCCGTGGTCGAACTACACGGTCTTCGACGCCGTGTTCCAGCCCCGGAACATGACCCCGGAGGAACTGGAGGCCGGCACCCTCAGCGTGTACCGGGACTTCTACACCCGCGAGTTCTCGCTGCGGAAGACCCGGCACTTCAAGGGCATCTACCGCAACCTGGTCAAGAAGAAGAACGAACGCGAGCAGGTGCTGTCCACCTCGGGGCGGAGCATGGTGTGAGAGTTGTCGTGGTCGGCGCCGGCGGCATCGGCGCCGAGGTGGCCGCCGGGCTCGGCCGGCGCGGCCACGACGTGGCGGTCGGCTGGCACAGCAGCCCGGTGGCGGACCTGCCCGGCGTGCAGGTCGACGTCACCGATCCCGTGTCCTGCAAGGCCTTCGTCAAGTCGGTGTGGCGCGACATCGGCCCGTTCAGCGCGCTGGTCAACTGCTTCGGCACGGTGGCCGGCGCGCCGCTGGTCGGCAGTTCCGCCGAGGACATCACCCGGCTGCTGGACCTCAACCTCCGCGGCGTGGTGAACATCTGTCAGGCGGTGGCGTTCCGGCTGATGAAGGCGGGCGGCGGCACCGTCGTCAACGTCGGGTCGACGGCGTCCCGAGTCGGGCTGCCCGGCATGTCGGTGTACGCCGCGTCCAAGGGCGCGCTGGCCAGCTTCGGCCGCTCGTTCGCGATGGAGTTCGCCCGGTACGGCGTCACCTGCAACACCGTGTCGCCGGGCTTCATCGACGCCGGCGGGACGGCCGACCGGTCCCCGGAGTGGAAGGCGGTGGTCGAGCGGCACATCCCGCTCGGCCGCCTCGGTACCGCCGCCGAGGTGGCGGGTCTCGTGGCGTACCTCGTCTCGCCGGAGGCCCGGTACGTCACCGGCCAGGAGTTCATGGTGGACGGCGGCTGGTCGGCCGGCAGCCCCGCCCTGGCCACCGACCTGCGGGAGGTGGACGGTGCCTGAGGCCCGCCAGACCCTCTGCACGTTCTGCGGCGTGGTCGACCAGGTGACCATCACCGAGGCCGGCAAGGTCAAGGGCACCGGCAGCCTGGGAGTGTGCGTGAAGGGCGCGCACTACTTCCAGAAGCACCTGGGGTCCAACCCGCAGGAGGTCACCCGGTTCACCAGCCCGATGCTGCGCTCACCGTACGGCTGGGAGCGGGTGTCCTGGGACTACGCGATCGACATGGCCGCCGACTCGATCCTGGTCGACCGGCAGGAGTTCGGGCGGGAGTCGATCGGCGCGTACGGCGTCGGCCAGATGACCACCGAGGCGCTGTGGACGGCGAAGAAGTTCTTCCAGGGGCACCTCGGCACCAACAACATCTGCTCCAACGCCGAACAGTGCCTGGCCAACAACGCCGGCGGGCACGAGCTGGTGTTCGGCAACGAGGGCCCCTTCGCGTGCTACGAGGACTACCTGCACGCCGACGCGATCTTCTTCTACGGCCACAATCCGGCGGCCAACCACCCCACCATCTTCCAGCGGTACGCGCGGCAGAACCGCGGCGCGGTCAAGGTGGTCGTCGACCCCCGTCGGACCGACACGGTCGAGATCCTGCTCGCCGACAACCCCGACAACATCCACCTGCCCGTCCGCAGCGGCAGCGACGTCCTGCTCAACACCCTGTTCGCGCGCCTGCTCGTGGACGAGGGCGGTTGGGACCGGGAGTACGCGGAGCAGCACGTCGACAACGTGGACGAGTACCTGACGTTCCTGCGTACCGGCCCGTTCACGGTGGACGAGGTGGTTCCCCGGATCACCCCGGCGGACCTGGCCGTCGAGGAGATGCGCGACCGGGTGCTGCGCGCGTACGACCTGTGGCGCCGCCCCCGGGTCGTCACGACAAGTTCGGTCGGCATCAACCAGACCGTGGGCAGCGCCGGGGTGGCCTCGATCCTCAACCTGCACCTGCTCACCGGGCAGATCGGCGAGCCGGGGCGCGGCCACGTCCGGCTGGCCGGGCAGTCCAACGCGTCGGCGGAGCTGGCGATGGGCTACTCGGCGCGGCTGTTGCCGTTCCGGATGCGGCTCACCGAGCCGGCGAACCGGCAACGGATGGCGGACATCTGGGGCGTGCCGTCCTGGCGGATCAACCCCGAGCCCGGCCTGCCCGTCGCGTCGTTCGCGACGTCCGAGAACCTGCGCACGCTGTTCATCTTCGGCACCAATCCGGCCCGCAACTTCCCGAACCTGCACCGTTGGCGGGAACGGATGATGGACCTGTGCGTGGTCTACATCGACTCGTACTACAACCCGGAGATCATGGAGTACGCGGACATCGTGCTGCCGTGCCGGAGCAAGCACGAGACGTCGGGGATCTTCCTCAACGGCGAACGCCGGTTCCAGTACATGGAGGCGGTGGAGGAACCCGCCATCGAGGCGTGGAGCGACACGCGGATCATCTGTGCGATCGCCCAGCGGATCGCCGAACGGCTGGAGGCCGAGGCGCCACCGGCGGACGCCGTGCTGTCCGCCGAGGAGGTCGAGGCCCTCGTCGCCAAGGGCAACGCCGACCTGTCCGGCGCGGACCTGCACGCCTCCTTCGCGTACCCGACCGACGCGGCGGGTGAGCCGGTCAGCGAGGCGCTGTGGAACGAGATCCAGGTCGCCTCGCGCGGGTTCTACAACGAGTTCGCCGACGGTGCGGGCAACCCGATCACGCTGGAGCAGATCCGGCGCGGCGAGGGTGTGCAGTGGGCCGGACAACGCCGGTACCCGAGGGGGTCGCTGTTCCCGGGCATCCGCGCCGACGAGGAGCACCGGGCGACCCTGCACGTTCCCGCCCCGGAACGGCTGGTGCCGTTCACCGAGCGGAACAAGGGCGGCTTCGTACTCATCACCGGGCGAGGGGCGATGGGCGGTAAGGCGGCGCGTCGTCACAACGTGGCCATGTTCAACTCGTCCACGGCCACCGGCGAGGCCAAGTGGCCGGACGAGAACAGCGTGTACGTCAACCCGGTCGACGCGGACCGGGTCGGGGTGGCCACCGGTGACCGGGTGACCCTGCGCAACGAGCTGGGCGACGTGCCCTGCCGGGCGGAGCGGAACGCCGACGTGCCGGCCGGCCACCTGTACCTCACGTTCCACCCGGACCGCGCCAACACGTACCCGAACATCCTCACCAGCTCGGAGAACATCGACCCGCACACGTGGCAGCCGCTGCTGAAGGACACCCGCGTCGACCTGGTGCCGGGTTCGTGACGTACCCGGTCCGGCAGTTCCGTCGGTTCGCGTGGCCGGAGCCGGGTGCCAGCTTCGAGACCCCCGCCGACCACGGCCTGACGCCGGTGCCGTTCCGGGTGGTGGCCGCGGACGGGCTGGGCATCCGGTGCTGGCGGTTCACACCGCGGGACCCGTGGGGCACGGTGGTGGTCTGCCACGCGCGCGGCGCGGACAAGTCCCGCACCCTGCGGCTCGCCCGGCTGCTGTACGAGCGGGACCTGGAGGTGGTGTCCTTCGACTTCCGCGGCTGCGGCGAGAGCGACCGGCCGGTACGGCAGTGGCGCGGCACGCTGTGGGACCCGCTGCGTGACCTCGACGCGGTGGCCGCGGAGGCGGCGAAGGACACCGACCGGTTGGCCCTGCTCGGCTGCTCGTTCGGCGGCAACATGGTGATCGCGCACGGCGGCACGGCACCGCGCCGGTACGCCGCGGTGATCCTGGACTCCACGCCGGTGGTGCGCTGGGTCGACATGCTGGACCGCCAGTTCGCGCTGGAACGGCGGGACGCCCGGCATCCCGCCGTACGGGCCGGCGTCGACCGGGCGTTGAGCCTCGTACTGGCATGGTGGACCCGGTCGAACGCCCTGTACCGGCACGCGCTGCGTTCGGTGGCGAGCGAGCACATGACGCCGCTGATGCACATCGTCGGCGCGCGGGAGTCGATGTTCGACGTGGACGAGAGCTGCCGGACGCTGACCGAGCACTGTGCCGGTCCGCTGGAGGTGTGGCGGGTCCCGCGCGGCCGGCACCTCACCAACCACGTGGTGGACCCGACCGGGTACGCGGACCGGGTGACGAGTTTCCTGACCACGGCGTTCGGCCGGGCGCGGAAGGAGTCGACGTGATCGACGAGGTGACGGGTGCGCACGTCGTGCCGCTCGGCATTCCGCAGCTCGACCACGGGTTCCGGCTCCAGTTCCAGGCGATGCTGGCGACCGGGCCGCTGATGGACGGTGACCTGCTGCGGCAGGTCGACCTGGCGGCGCTGCGCCGGGACGGGCACGCGCTGGTCGCCACGTACCTGGACCTGACCCGGTTCGGTGGTCCGCTCGCGGTCGGTGCGCCGCTGGACGTACGGATCCGGATCCGGCAGGTCGACCTGGCGGAGGCGGGGCGGATGTCCCGGCTCGGTCTGGAGGTCCGCTACGGCTTCAGTTCACTGCCCGGCACCGGGGACCCGACCCGCTCCCGGGACGTCGCGTCGGACGTGCCGGCCGGATGCGGCGAGGCCCGCATCATCCTCACCCTGGTACGGCCCTGGGAGCGCCCGGCCCGCCGGCTGGTCGGCGAGCCGCCCCGGCAGACCGCGCACCTGACCGTGCATCCGCTTCCGTCGCCGGCCGGCCCGGAACCGGTACCGGAGGAGTGGCGGCCGGTCGTGTCGGACGTGCCGCACGGTGGTGTGTTCGGCCCGCACCACACCGACCCCAACCAGCACGTCTACACCGGCACGTACCTGGGGCTGCTGGAGGATCACGTCTCGCTGCTGGCCGCGGCGGCGGACCTGCCGGTGGCCGGGTACCGGCCGGACCGGATCGCGGCGGCCTTCCGGAGACCGCTGCGGGCCGGTGACCGGTATGCGGTGCGCGGCACCCTGTACGAGGGGGACGGACGCACCGCGGCACTGGTCCAGGTGGCGCCGGCCACGGGCGGGCCGCCGGCCGTCGTGGCCAGGGTGGACGGCTGTGCGTCGTCGCCGGACACGACGTACTCGCCGGACACGACGTGCTCGCCGGACACGACGGTGCCCGCCGTGACGACGGCGGGCACCGGACGGTGATGCGGGGCGCGCTGGTTCAGCAGCCGCCGCAGTTGTAGTACGTGATGTCCCAGTGGTTGCCCTCGTCGCAGTACAGGTTGCCGGAGCCGGCCTGCCACTGCGGGTAGCCGTCACCGCGGTTGCCGATGCGGGTGAAGGCGCTGTGGACGTAGTTGTCGATGCAGCTGTTGTGGCTGATGTCGAGCTTGTAGCCGTTGTAGTGGCTGTAGGTGCCGCTGGCGTGGCCGACCTCGGTGCCACCGGTGATGTTGATGGCGCAGCCGCTGGCGTGCTTCAGCGTGATGATGCCGCTGACGGTGGCCTGGTTGATCTGGTCGTACGAGGTGCAGGTGGAGTTGCTGCGGGTGGTGCAGCCGCCGCTGGAGGTGTGCGTGATGCCGGCGGCGGAGAGCTGGGACGCGGCCTGCGACTGCGACAGCTTCGCCATCGGCTGGTAGACGTTCGCGCTGGCCGGGGCGGCGACGGCGAACGCCGCGGCGAGGCCGCCGACGACGGCGACCATGAGGGATCTGAGGGCGAGGGTGCGGGACATAGTGTGACTCCCACTGGGGTAGAGGGGACCCGGATCCGCACAACACATCACCCGATGTTCCGCTAATTCCGGACAATGGTCGTGCGATGTCACACCACGGTAGAAGTTCCCGCCCTTTACGTCAATAAGCACCGCATCGGACTAAGCGACGTGCTAGATAGTTTCAGCCGATGCTGCCCCGGTGCACCTTGTGCGCCGCGGCCTGCGCCAGCGGCCGGATGACCAGCTGGTCGATGTTGACGTGGTGCGGCAGCGTGACGGTCCAGGCCACGCAGTCGGCGACGTCGTCACCGGTGAGCGGCCGGTCCACGCCCTGGTAGACACTGTCCGCGCGGTCCTGGTCGCCGTGGAACCGGACCAGCGAGAACTCCTCCGTCGCCACCATGCCCGGGGCGATCTCCACCACGCGCACCGGACGCCCCGACAGCTCCAGGCGCAGCGTGCCGGCGATCGCCTGCTCCGCGTGTTTCGCCGCCGTGTAGCCCGCCCCGCCCTCGTACACGTCGCGGGCGGCCGTCGAGGTGATCATGACGATGGTGCCCTGCCCGCTGGCCACCAACGCCGGCAGCAGCGCCCGGGTGACGCGCTGCGCGCCGAACACGTTGACCTCGAACATGATGTGCCAGTCGGCGAGGTCCGCCGACTCCACCGGGTCCATGCCGTACGCCCCGCCGGCGTTGTTCACCAGCACCCGGCAGTCGCCCGGCAGCTCCGCCACCGCCGCGGCGAGCGCGTCCACCTGGGCCTCGTCCGTCACGTCACAGGTCACCGCGGTGCCGTCGATCTCCGCGGCCAGTGCCGTGATCCGGTCGGTACGGCGGGCGGCGGCGACCACGTGGTACCCGTGGGCCGCGAGCCTGCGGGCGCTGGCCGCGCCGATGCCGCTGGACGCTCCCGTCACCACGGCCACCGGCCGCGGCTCGCCGACTCCACCACTTCCCACCATGGGCCGATCCTACGAGGACCCGCCAGAACGGGCAGATCGCGTCCCGACAGTCGGATGCGTCACTGCCGAGGCGGGATAGTTCGACAATCGTCGTACGAGCCGGGAAGATGCGGGAGACAGGGAGCGTTGCGCCTGCGGTGAGGAGCGGACGGATGGTACCCCACGGTAACCGCGCCACCCTGTGGTGTGGCGGCTACGGCCCGCGCCGGGGTGCCCGACCCGTCCCCCGGCGGGTGGCCCTGCTGTCCATGCACACCTCACCCCTGCACCAACCGGGCACCGGGGACGCGGGCGGCATGAACGTGTACACCGTCGAGGTGGCGCGGCAGCTCGCCGACCTCGGCGTCGCGGTCGAGATCTTCACCCGGGCCACGGCCAGCGACGAGCCGCCGGTGGCCGAGCTGGCGCCCGGCATCACCGTCCGGCACGTGGTCGCCGGCCCCTTCGAAGGGCTGAACAAGCACGACCTGCCCGGCCAGCTGTGCGCCTTCACCGCCGGTGTGCTGCGCGCCGAGGCGTCCCGCGCCGCCGGCTGGTACGACCTGGTCCACTCGCACTACTGGCTGTCCGGGCAGGCCGGCTACCTCGCCCGGGATCGCTGGGGCGTGCCGCTCATCCACACCGCGCACACCCTGGGCAAGGTCAAGAACCAGCAACTCGCCGTCGGGGACACTCCCGAGCCGGCGGTCCGCCTCGCCGGTGAGGAGCAGGTCGTCGCCGAATGCGACCGGCTCGTCGCGAACACCGACGCGGAGGCCCGCGAACTGATCGAGCTGTACGATGCCGACCCGGCCCGGGTCAGCGTGGTGCCGCCCGGCGTCGACCTGGCCCGGTTCACCCCCGGCGACCGGTTCGACAGCTCCGGACCGGACACCACCGCCGCGCTGCGGCGCGAGTTCGGCCTGCCGACCGACGCGCACATCGTGCTGTTCGTCGGCCGGATCCAGCCGCTGAAGGCGCCGGACGTCATGCTGCGGGCCGTCGCCCGGTTGCGCGAGCGGGACGCCGACGTGGCGCGTCGGGTGGTGCCCGTGGTCGTCGGCGGGCCGAGCGGCAACGGGCTCGCCCGCCCGAACTACCTGCACGAGCTGGCCGGGCAGCTCGGGCTCACCGAGCGGACCCGGTTCCTGCCGGCGCAGCCCGCCGACCGGCTCGCCCTGCTGTACCGGTGCGCGGACCTGGTCTGCGTGCCCAGCCACAACGAGTCGTTCGGCCTGGTCGCGCTGGAGGCGCAGGCGTGCGGCACCCCCGTGGTCGCCGCCGCCGTGGGCGGCCTGACCACCACGGTCGCCGACGGAACGTCCGGCGTACTGGTCGACGGGCACGACCCGGACGACTGGGCCGCGGTGCTCGGCCGGCTGCTGGCCGAGCCGGACCGCCGGGCGGACCTGTCCGTCGCGGCCGTACGGCACGCCGCCCAGTTCGGGTGGGCCCGGACCGCGCAGGGCCTGCTGGCCGTCTACTCCGACGCGATCTGCGAGTACGGCTCCCGCCGGCCGCTCAGCGCCTGACCGCCCGCCGGACGGTGCGGCGGCACGGCCGGCGCCGGCGTGGTGTGATGGGCCGATGAGCGAGGTCGCGCGGTTGATCGAGGACACCCTGACCGACTCGGAACTCGACTGGGAACGCACCGGCGACGCGTCGTACGTGGTGACGCTGCCCGGCAGCCACAAGCTGAAGACCTCCTGCAACCTGATCGTCGGCGAGCACGCGCTACGGGTCGAGGCGTTCGTGATGCGCCAGCCGGACGAGAACCGCGAACAGCTCTGGACCTGGCTGCTGCAGCACAACGCGCGGATGTACGGCGTGGCCTTCGCCATCGACCCGGTCGGGGACGTCTACCTGATGGGCCGGGTGCCGCTGCACGCCGTCACCGCCGAGGAACTGGACCGGCTGCTCGGGTCCGTACTCACCTACGCCGACGAGAGCTTCGACCCGATGCTGGAGATCGGTTTCGGTTCCGCGATCCGGCGCGAATGGGACTGGCGGGTCAAGCGGGGCGAGTCGCTGGCGAACCTGCGTGCCTTCGCGCACTTCGCCGACCCCACCCGCCGCTCCTGACGATCACGACGTGCCCGGACGTGCCCGGACGTGCCCGGACGGGGCCGGTCAGGCCGACGGGCCCGCCGAATCGTCCGGGACGATCGTGGTGCAGGCGTCGGCGATGGCGGCGGCGTCCCAGTAGAAGGGCCGAACCTCGACGATCCGTCCCTCCCGGATCGTGATCGCCTGCAAGACGGGGAAGGTGAGTTCCCGGCCGGTGGCACGGGCGCGAGCCCGGACCTGGGTCAGCACCACCGCGGTCTCGCCGGTGGCGAGGAACTCCTGCTCGACCATGTCGAACGACTCCCACGTCCGGCTCATCGCGAGGAAGAACTGTTCCATGCCTTCATGCCCTCGCCAGGCGCCGCCGTAGGGCAGGGACTCGGCCTGGTGCAGTACGACATCGAACGCGAAGAACGGGGCAAGCAGGTCGAACGAGGCCATGCCCGGGCCTCCCGCCGCCAGGTACCGCGCCTCGGCCCGGTACATGCCGGTCAGTACGTCCATCGAGTCTGTTGTCGACGTAGGTGTCATGCCACCAGCCTCGTGCGCCGCATCGCGCTCTGCTGGCGGCAAACGGACCTCGCGTTGACGTCGCGACCAGCGCCGCGCGGACGATGACCGTCCGGATCCCGCGGATGCGGCTAGGGGACGGGGTCGTGGTGCACGACGTCGCTGGGGACGCCCATCCGGCGCAGCGTCCGGTCCACCGCCCCGACCATGCCGGGAGGACCGCACACGTACACCTCGTGGTCGTCCCACGGTCCCGACGCGGTGATCAGCTCCGGCAGCTGGCCCTGCAGGCCCGGGAAGTCCTCCTCCTCGGTCACCACCGGCACCAGGGTCAGCGCCGGGTAGTGGTTCGCGAGCTGCGACAGGATCGGCAGGTCGTACAGTTCGGCGACGTGCCGTACCCCGAAGACCAGCTGCACCGGGCGGCCGGGCTGGGTGGTCAGCACCTGCTCCACCACGGCCCGGCACGGTGCGAGGCCGGTACCGCCCGCGACGCAGAGCACCCCCGCGGTGCCGGTGGTCTCCAGTACGGCGGTGCCACGGGGCGCGCCCAGCCGTAACGGGTCGCCGGCCCGGGTGTCGTGCACCAGTACCGAGCTGATCCCGCCGCCCTTGATCGCCCGGACGTGGAATTCCAGCAGCCCGTCCGGCCGCGGCGCGGTCGCCATCGAGTACGGCCGCCACACCCGCGGCAGCTGCGGCAGCTCGACGGTGGTGTACTGCCCGGCCCGGTACCGGTACGGCACGTCGGTACGCACCCGCAGTACCGCGATGTCGTGGTAGCGCAGTTCGTGCTCGACGACGGTGCCCTGCCAGAACGGCGGGTCGGTCGACGCGGTCTCGGCGGCCTGCATGATCCCGGCGGCGAAGTCGTACGCACGGGTCCACGCCTCCTCGTACTCGACCCGCCAGTCCGGGCCGCCGTGCGTGGACAGGGACGTGACGAGCGCGTCACGGACCGCGTCGTAGTGGGCAGGGCGCAGACCGTACTTGCGGTGGTCGCGGCCGAGCTGTTCCAGGATGGGCACGAGGTGACGCAGGTCGTCCAGCGCCTCGGCCAGCCCGATCAGCGCATTGAACAGCCGGTCGGTGTCCGGGTGCAGGTCGGCCGGGAACATGTTGCGCAGGAAGGGACGATCGGTGAACAGGTGGGCGTAGAAGGCACGTACCACCTCGTCGGCCGCGGCGCCGATGGCCTCCAGGCTCTCGACCATGAGTGCCTGGTCGTCGCGGCGCTGCGGGTACTCGGTGGGTCGGTTCCGGCGGCGCGGCGCCCGGGGCCCGTCGTCGCGCAGCGACCGGCGCAGCTGCATGGCGTGGTGCAGCGCCAGCAGCTGGTCGTAGTCCTTGCCCTGGTCGTTCATACCGGGCGCTCGCCCCGACGCCCGGCGACTCCCGCCCGCCCGGCACGAACCGGGCGTCGACGTTCGGGATGTCGGCGTGCGTCTGTTCTCACTGGTGTCCTTCTGTAGCAGGTTGTCCGAGTCCGGATAGTGTCAGGAAACGGGTCGTGATGTAAGCCCGGACGATGTGTGACGCCTCCTGGCAGGGCTGGTACCTGGGCCATCGCACCGGAGTGCGGTGCGCCACCGTTCGTGCCGGTGGCGGGTGGACGAGCAAGCTGCGCCGATCCAGCTTGTCAGATCCCGGGTGCCCCGGCACAGGCCCGGGGTTGGTGGTGTGCGAGATACTGCGAGCCGTCCCGGCGTCGTAACGCGGAGAGGATGCCGATGTATCCCCAGACCAGCAACCCCCTGCACGAGCACCGTTGGCTGACGGTCGAGGCGATGGAGCAGAATCCGCAGGTTCTGGCCGACTATCCGCATCGTTACGTCTTCCTCTGTATCGGCAGCACCGGCGGAGAACTGACCTCGGAGATCAGCCGGTACAAGATGGTCGCGGCGCGGCTGTTCTGGGCGGTGGAGTCGCTGGAGACCCAGGGCTGGGAGCCCGCCGGGTGGGACCTCGACGGCGACTCGATGGGCGTGATCATGCGGCGCGTCGCCGGGCAGAGCTACGAGCTGACCGGGGACACCACTCAGTGGAACTGACCAGCACCCCGTCCGGCGCGGGCCCGGCGGTAGGCCATCATGGGGGCATGACCGTGGGGAAGTTGGTGCTGGTACGGCACGGCGAGAGCGAGTGGAACGCGAAGAACCTCTTCAGCGGCTGGGTCGACGTCGACCTGAACGCGAAGGGGGAGGGTGAGGCCCGACGCGGCGCCGAACTCCTGCGTGACCACGGCATCACGCCCGACGTGGTGCACACCTCCCTGCTGCGGCGTGCGATCCGCACCGCCGAGATCGTGCTGCACGGCATCGACCGGCACTGGATCCCGGTACACCGCTCCTGGCGGCTCAACGAGCGCCACTACGGGGCGCTCCAGGGCAAGAACAAGAAGGAGACCCTGGAGCAGTTCGGTGAGGAACAGTTCATGATCTGGCGCCGGTCGTACGACACGCCCCCGCCGCCGATCGACGACGACGCCGAGTTCTCCCAGGCCGGTGACCCGCGCTACGCCCAGCTGCCGCCGGAGCTGATGCCGCGGACCGAATGCCTCAAGGACGTGCTGGCGCGGGCCCTGCCGTACTGGTACGACGCGATCGTGCCGGACCTGCTGGAGGGCCGCGACGTGCTGGTCGCCGCGCACGGCAACTCGCTGCGCGCCCTGGTCAAGCACCTCGACGGGGTATCCGACGACGAGATCGTCGGGCTCAACATCCCGACCGGCATTCCGCTGGCGTACGAGCTGGACGACGCGCTGCGACCGGTCAAGTCGGAGTACCTGGACCCGGAGGCGGCCGCCGCGGGCGCCGCCGCCGTCGCCAACCAGGGCCGCTGACCCGCCGGCCGGCTCCGGCGCTCAGCGGGAC
>JBAUUM010000746.1:0-13118 GCA_049582705.1 Actinocatenispora sp. | reverse complement strand
ACCCTGGTCCGGTCGGCTCTGGTCCAGTCGGATCTGTGCCGGTCGAGCCTGTCCCGGTCGGTCCTGCTCCAGTCGGTCCTGCTCCAGTCGGCTCTGGTCCGATCGAGCCTCGTCCGGCCGGGCCTGGTCCGGTCCGTCCTGGCTCTCGGTCGGCGCGGATGCCTCGACGTGCCCGGCCGGCGCGGGCGCCTCGACGCGCCTGGCCGGTACGGGGATCTCCACGCGCCCCCGCTCGTCGGAGCCGTCGTCCGCCGGCTCCACCAGGGCGTCCGGGATGAGCACGATGGCCGTGACCCCGCCGTACGGTGACGTCCGCAGGTGCACCGTGATGTCATGCCGGTGGGCGAGCCGGCCCACCACGAACAGGCCGAGCCGCGCCGAGTCGTGCGACGGCGGAAACTCCGGCGGATCCTGAAGTCCGGCGTTGGCGGCTGCCAGCATGCCGGGAGCCATCCCCGGGCCCCGGTCCTCGATCTCGATCGCCACGCCCCTGGCCACCACCTCCACGCTGATCCGCGCGGTGGTGTGCGAGGGCGAGTACGAGACGGCGTTCTCGATGAGTTCGGCCAGCAGGTGCATCACGTCGGCCGCCGCGGGGCCGACCAGCCCGGCGGCCGGGACCGGATCCAGTGCGACCCGGACGTAGCCCTCCACCTCCTCCACCGCGCCGCGGATGACATCGACGAGAGGCAGCGGCCGACGCCAACGGCGGCCGGGCCGCGCGCCGGACAGGATGATGAGGTCCTCGGCGTGCCGGCGCATCCGGGTGGCCAGGTGGTCGATCTGGAAGAGGCGGTCCAGCTCGTCGGGGTCCTCGACGCGCCGCTCCATCATGTCCAGCAGCTCCAGCTGGCGGTGCAGCAGCGCCTGGTTGCGGCGGGCCAGGTTGAGTACGACGTCCCGGCCGCCGGCGTGGAACTCGGCCTGCTCGACGGTGGACCGCACCACGGTGCGCCGCAGTACCGCGAACGCCTGGCCGGCCTGGCCGACCTCGTCGGTGCCGTACTCGCGGTCCGGCGCCTCGGCGGCGACGTCCACCGTGTGTCCCCGCCGCAGTCGTTCGACCATCGCGGGCAGCCGGTCCCCGGCGAGTTCGCGCTGCGCGCGGGTCAGTTCGGCCAGCCCGATGGTCAGGCCGCGGCCGAGGCGGACGGCCAGCCTGGTCGAGACGACAACGGCGACCACCGCGACGGTGATCATGGCGGCCAGGTCGACGGCGCCCACCGTGCCCCGCACCGCCAGACCGACCGCGTAGCCGCAGAGGCCGAGGAGCGAGACGAACGGCACCAGCAGCAGGACGGTGATCCTGAGGCCGATCGACTGTTGATGATGTCTACTCACCGTGCCCGCACCCGCGACCTCCCGCACGCGCCGCCGTTTCCCCCATGCCTATACAACCCGAAGAGCATAGGACCGTTACGGCATCCGCGGTGTTAATCGGATGATTGTGCCCCAACGCACGGTTCATCGGACGTTCGGTGATGGTTCAACTACGGCAGGCCCGAACGCCTCAGACGGAACGACGGGGCGGATCCGTACCGTGCGTACCCGTCCGGTGCGGCGCCCACGGTGGTCCCGTCCCGTCGGACGAGGAACCGGGGCGCCACGCTCCGGGCGCGGGAGGACGCCCGGACACCGACTGCTGGGATCCGGAGAAACGCTCCGGTACGTGCCGAGCGCGGCGGGAAGGAGAAGGACACCGCCGCGGGAGCCGGACCGCGTCGGGTCCGGACAGGAGTGACCTGCGACAGGCGGCCGGCCCGCATGATTCGGCCGCCCAGGTCGGGTCAGGCCATCGCTCCCGAGGGGTCGTTCTCGACCGCCCCCGAGTACCGGGCGATCACGTACTCGACGAGAGTGATGAGTACTTCCTTGCTGGAGGCCTTGCGCCGCGCGTCGCACAGCAGTACCGGCACGTCGTCGTCCAGGTCCAGCGCGATGCGCACGTCCTCCGGGCGGTACTGCCGGGCCCCCTCGAAGCAGTTGACGGCCACGATGAACGGCGTACCGCGCTGCTCGAAGTAGTCGATGGACGGGAAGCAGTCGGCCAACCGCCGGGTGTCGGCGAGTACCACCGCGCCGACCGCTCCCAGCGACAGCTCGTCCCACATGAACCAGAACCGGTCCTGGCCGGGCGTGCCGAACAGGTAGAGGATCAGCCCGTCGTGCAGCGTGATCCGGCCGAAGTCCATGGCGACGGTGGTGGTGGTCTTGTGCTCCACGCCCTCCAGGTCGTCGACGCCGACGCTCTCGGCGGTGATGACCTCCTCGGTGCGCAGCGGCTCGATCTCCGAGACCGAGCCGACCATCGTCGTCTTCCCGGCTCCAAAGCCACCCGCGACCAGGATCTTGATCGCGTAAGGTATATCGTCCACAGTGCTTTCTCCGTCGTTCTTGATGCCTGTCACAACGCGCGCAGGCCGTTGATGACCGACCGCAGGACGCGCTTGTTCGGCTGTTTCGCCACCGACATCGGCGCCCGGATCACCACCGCCCCGGTGACGCGAAGGTCGTCCAGCAGAATCCGCACCACGCCGACCGGCAGATCCACGTGCGCCGAGATCTCCGCCACCGAGATCGGCTGCTGCGTCAGTTCGAGGATCGCCAGGTGCTCCGGCTCCAGGTCGAACGTCGAACGAGGCGCCTCTGCCGCCACCACGAGCGCGATCAGGTCGAGGGACTCCGACCTCGGCTTGGTCCTGCCGTGCGTCATGGCGTACGGACGGACCAGCGCACCGAGGTCGTCGGACACTGGCTGATCACCTGTCGGGTTCACGGCGGCCCGCCCCTACCGATGGAACATCGGGTTGACGGACGAGCCGGGACCGGACGTCATGGAGGAGCGGATGGTGGTGCCCAGGTTCGTGCCGACCCGCTGGACCAGCATGTTCATCTCGTAGGCCACCAGCCCGACGTCCGAGTCGGCATCCGCGAAGACGGCCAGGCAGGCGCCGTGCCCCGCGGCGGTCACGAACAGGAAGGCGGTGTCCATCTCGATGACGGTCTGGCGGATCTGACCGGCACCGAAGTGCCGACCGGCGCCGCGCGCGAGGCTCTGGAAACCGGACGCCACGGCCGCCAGGTGCTCGGCGTCACTGCGGCTCAACGCGGAGGAGGAGCCGATCAACAGGCCGTCCGCCGAGAGCAGGACGGCGTGTTTGATCTCAGACACGCGGTGGACCAGGTCTTCGAGCAGCCAGTCGGCATCCCTGGATGCGTTGGTGTGCGCTGTCATCAGCCGTCCTCTTTGCCGACCTCGACGGTCGTCAGATTCGTTGGTGCGTGGGGTGGTGCGCCCAGGCGCGGCTCGTCACCGTCGACGGTGTCGTCGTCCAACCGGGCACTCGACTCCCGCCCCCGGACGGTCCCCCGCTGGTACGAGCTCATCATGCTGCGGATCTCCTCCGGGGAGCGCTGCGGCCGTGACGGGCTGTCCTGCTGCGGTGGGTCCGGCTCCGGCGACGTGGTGGTGGCCCGCAGGCCGGGCGCGAGGTTGGCCTGGCGGACCCTCTTCGGTAGACCCATATGGGTGTCGCCCTCACTCACCTGGCTTCGCTCCGGCTCGGCTGGCTGCTCAGCGATCGGCGGAGGGGGTGCCGGACCCTCGGCGACCGCGGGCTCGGGCCCGGGTGACGGGGCGCGGTGCATGCCGCCCCGCATGCGCGTCGGCAACCGGGGCGCGTCGTCCGACGGGCTCGGCTGCGGTGTCGCCGGCTCCTGCCACGGCTGCGGAGCGTCGTCCGGCGGAACCGGGCGCGGGGTGACCGACTCCTGCCAGGTCTGGTGCGCGTCGTCCGACGGGGCCGGGCGTGGTGTCGCCGACTCCTGCCAGGGTTGTTGCTCGTCCTCCCGTGGAACCGGGCGCGGCGTCACCGACTCCTGCCAGGGTTGTTGCGCGGGCCAACCGGACGCGTCCGGCCAACCCGGGGGCTCCGGGTCCGCCGACGACTCGTCCCGCTCGACCGGTTCCGGGGTGACCAGGGGGCCGGCCGGCGCCGGGGACGCCGGGTCGATCACCGGCAGCAGCCCGGTCGTCTCCTCCGCCGCGGCAGCGGGCGAACCGGGCAGCGCGGTCAACCGTGGCCAGCTGTCGGTGTCGTCGGACGCCCCGACAGGGAGCCGCTCCGGGTCCGGTGCGGGCGGCTCGATCGGGGCCGGCATCGGCGCCGGCGCCGGGATCGGGGACGGAACGGGCTCCTCCGTCGCGACCCGCCCGGCGTCCGCCTGCATCAGCTCGTCCGCGTCCTCGGAACCCGCGACCAGCTCGGCCGGCAGCAGCATGATCGCCGTCGTGCCACCGTACGGCGAGCCGCGCAGCAGCACCTTGGCCCCGTGCCGGGCCGCGATCCGGGCAACCACGAACATGCCCAGCCGTGCGTTCTCCGACAGCGCCAGTACGTCGAACTCCGGTGGCTTGGACAGCCACTCGTTGGAGGCGGCGAGTACGTCGGGGGTCATGCCCAGCCCGCGGTCCTCGATCTCGACCGCGAAGCCCTTCGGTACGAGCTGGCCGGTCACGGTGACCCGGGTGTGCGGCGGGGAGAACGCCGTCGCGTTGTCGATGAGTTCCGCGGCGAGGTGCACCACGTCGGAGACCACCGACCCGGCCAGCATCACCGGCGGGAACGGCAGCACCTTGACCCGCTCGTACTGTTCGACCTCGGAGGCGGCGCTGCGCAGCACGTCCTGGAGCAGTACCGGCCGGTTCCACTGCCGACCCGCCTGACCGCCGCCGAGGATGACCAGGTTCTCGGCGTTGCGCCGCATCCGGGTGGCCAGGTGGTCGATGCGGAACAGGTCCTCCAACGCCTCCGGCTCCGCGGCCTTGCGCTCCATCACGTCGAGATGGCTGATCTGCCGGTGCAGCAGCGTCTGGCTGCGGCGCGCGATGTTGAGGAAGACGTTGGACACGCCGGCGCGCAGCTCCGCCTGGTCGGTCGCCGCCCGTACGGCGGTGCGCCCGACCTCGTTGAACGACTCGCTGACCTGACCGATCTCGTCCCTGCCGGCGGGCAGCGTCGGGATCTCGGTGTCCACGTCGACGGGTTTGCCGGCGCTGAGCCGGTCGACCACGGACGGCAGTCGTACCCAGGCGAGGTCGCGGGCCGAGTCGCGCAGCGCGCGCAGCTGGTGCACCAGCGACCGGGACAGCCGGCGCGCGACGAGGACGGAGACGCCGATCGCGACCGCGCCGAGCAGGAACGCGACGGCGAGCCGGCCGAAGATCCAGTACGAGGGCGTCTTCGCGTGCTCGACCAGCCCGTCGGCCAGGCCGTCCTCGAAGTCGTAGAGGTCGTCGAGCGCCGTGTGGTTGGCGGTGCGCCACTGGGTGGCGTCGACCGGGACCGACCGGCCGGGCCGGCCCTGCTCCACCGCGGACTTCTCCATGGCGGCCAGCTCGGGGAACGGCGTCTTCGCGGTCAACGTGTCGAACTCGGTACGGTGCTGCCCGCTGAACGACACGAAGGCCTCGTGGTACGCGAAGTCCTTCACGCCGACGGCCTGGACGAAGCTGCGGTAGCTCGCGGTGGTGAACCGACCCTCGGCGAGCGCGCCGGCGAGGATCGCGTCCTCCCGGGACCGCAGTTCGCGGGCGTGCGCCAGCGCCTGCAGGGCGCGTTCCTGGGTGGTGGTCGACTCGTCGGGGAACGTCGTGACCTGCGTGTAGAGCACGGTGACGCCGTCGAGCAGGCCGGTGACCGAGGACATCCACCGGTCCCGCGTGATGGTCCCGTCGTTGACCTTCTCACGCAGCTTCGGCAGGCCGTCGAGCTTGGTCAGTTCGTCGTGCGCGAGCGTCATGGTGCGGTCGTCGGCGACGCTCCGCACGGCCCCGTCGGACAGGTCGGTGCGGTACGCGCCGATCTTCCGGTCGACGACCTTGCGCGCGCCGTCCACGGCGGCCCGGTGCGACGCGGTCGGCGAGGCCAGGTACACCATGGAGGCGCGCCGCTCCTCCTGCATGGCGTTCACGATGTCCTGTGCCGGAGCCGCGATGTGGTCGTTCAGGGCGCCCTGGTAGTACAGACGGAGGCCGTCGCCGAAGGTCAGGTAGTTGGCGAACCCCCAGAACAGCACCAGACAGGCGATGGGGAGCGCGACGAGTGCGACCAGTCGGGACCGGATCGGCCAGGTTCGAACGCTCATCAGTGGCGAGCCTCATCACGGAGCGGATCGGACAGGGAACGATCAGGGGCGCCCAGCGGACACCCGCGGCAACCATGCGGTGCTGCCTCGTGACCATCATCGGTAGGGCATACGCGCACTTCTGAGACCATAACAGGCCAGCACGTCCCCGGGGCTCCGCAACCCCACCGCAACCCCTCGTTCGCGCCGGTACTTCATTACTGGCAGTAATCGCCCGGATAGACCTTCTTTCCCGCGCACGACACCCGGATCGTCACACGGGGGGATGACGCGCTGTCGCACACCGGGTGCGACGGCGGCCGGCACCGGACGCCCGCCCCTACGGCAGGACATCGATCCTGGTCAGCACCGGATCCGGCTCGCTGCGCGGCCGACGGAGCCCTCGGCCCGCCGAGGGCGCGGACCGTCCCCGGGCGCCGGGCCGGTCGGGCACGCCGGTGTGACCGGAGTCGCGGACACCACCCGATCGAACCGGTGTCCGCGCGACGCGACGTCGCCCCCGCCGCCGGGTGGGATAGTCGAAGGCGAGGCCTGGTCGTACGGGCGACCGACGGGGGGACGGCCATGGACACGGTTCTCGTCACCGGCGCCAACGGCCACCTGGGCCGCAAGGTGCTGGACCTGCTGAAGGGCAAGTACCGGATCCGGGCGATGGCCCGCCGTCCGCCAGGGGCGGAACGGGACGTCGAATGGGTGGCCGGCGACCTCGCCACCGGTGGCGGCATCCGGGAGGCGATGACCGGCGCGAACCTCGTGGTGCACGCCGCGACCCTGTCGCCCGCCGCGCAGCGCGGCTATCCGCGCCCCGGCGACTTCCGGCACAGCCCCACCGACGTCGACGTGGAGGGCACCCAACGCCTCCTCGACGAGGCGGAACGGGTCGGCATCGAACACTTCCTGCACGTGTCCGTGGTCGGTGCGGCCCACCCGCGCCGCGGCTACCTCGGCGTCAAGCACCTCGCCGAGGACGCGGTACGGGCCGCCGGCACGCCCTGGTCGATCCTGCGGGCCACCCCGTTCCACTGGCTCGTCGACCGGATGCTGACCCGGGCGGCGCGGCTGCCCGCCCTGCCGGTACCCGCCGACCTGCCCGTGCAGCCGGCGGACCACGCGGACTTCGCCCAGTACCTGGTGGACTGTCTCGGCGAGGGGCCGGGCCGGCAGCGGCAGGACTTCGGCGGCCCGGACATCCTGCGCCTCGGCGAACTGGTCCGTCAGTGGTCCGAGGTCCGCCGCCGCTCGCTGCGCCTCGTCGGCCTGCCCACCCCGGCCCGGCTCTCCGCCGCTGCCGCGGACTTCACCTGCCCCAACGGCCGGCTCGGTACCACGAGCTGGTCCGCCTGGCTGCGTACCGCGCCGACCGGTTGACGACCGGACCGTTGCCCGGGCCACGGTCCGGCGGCCAGGCTCGGCGGGCGTCCCGCGCCGGGTGGCGTGCCACCCGGCCGGTCAGGGCGGCGCCGGCCGACCGGTGAGGATCTCGTACAGCCGCGCGCAGGCGGCGCCCTCGGTGGCCAGTACCTCCCGCACCACGTACTCGCCGCGCTCGTAGGGGCCGATCTGCCAGCCACCGCCGCCGGGCCTCAGGAACCAGAAGTCCACCGGAAGCGGCGTGGGCTCGTGCACCCCGGCGAGCCGGAACGCCCCGGGCGGTACCGCCGCGGCGAGCAACGCCGCACGCAGCCGGTACCGGTCCATCGCGGGCACCGCCGTCAGGCGGCCGTCTTTCCGGCCGGGTTCTGTGCGGCCGGCCGCTGGATCGCGGGGTGCTGAGCCGCCGGGGCCTGTGCCGCCCGACGCTGCGCGGCGGGAGCCTGGGCCGCCGGACGCTGGGCAGCCGGGTGCCGGACGACGGGGTTCTGGCCGGTGGGGTCCTGGGCCGCCGGGCCGGGCGCCGCCTGGTTCTGGGCGGTGGCCGGGTTCTCCTCCACGAGGTAGCCGTGCTGCAGCAGCCAGGTCACGGTCAGGGCGGTGCCGGCGGCGGGCAGGTACGTCGCGTTCAGCTTGAACTGGAAGCCCATCCCCGGCTGACCGAACCACGGCGCGATCGGGCCGGCGTCCACCCGGAACTGGCGCACCACGCAGTACTCGTGGTAGTTGCTCAGCGGCGTGTCGGCCGGCGTGTTCAGGCTCTGCGGCGGCAGCGCGCGGTTGGCGAACGGAGTACCGGCCGGGGACAGGTACGCGCCGCCGGGGTAACCGAAGCGGTCCAGCGAGGTGCCCCGTCGCAGCCTCGTCACCTGCTTGAGCACCCTGCCGCGCTGGGACAGGAAGCCGTCGTTCGGCGGGTAGCGCCAGCCGTCGTCGACGCGGAACCGCGCCTCGAACCGCGCCGGGGTCATGCCACCCAGCCGTCGGTAGCGGTCCAGCAGTGGACGCACGGGTGCCTCCCTGGGCAGCGGGACCGGACCGAGTACCGGCTGGTTGCGCAGGTAGCGCGTGGTGGCCGGCGCGGTGGTCGGCGTGCCGGTGTGACACCGGGCCGGGCCCGGTCGTACCTGTGCCGGGGCGTGCGCACGGGGCGCGGCCGGTGCCGTCGCGGCCGTCGCGGACGACGTCACGGTGGGGACGAGGGCGGTCATCGCGGCGGCGGCGACCGCCGTCACGGCGAGGCGACGGATACGCACAGAAACCTCCGGGTCGACAAGGAGTGACGATCCGAGTCTTCCGGAGGCCGCGCCGTAAATACGGAATATCGGCCGATATCAAAGTGCGCGCGCCCCGACGCCCACCGCGCCGCCCACCGGTGCCGTGGGCCGGCGCGGAGTGCGCGCGCCCCGACGCTCAGCTGTGCCGTGGGTCGGTGCGGGTCAGATCTCCCAGTGCCGGCCGGTGATCCGCTCGTACGCCTCGATGTACCGGGCCCGGGTGGCACCCACGATGTCGACCGGCACCTCGGGGCCGGGCGGCGTGCGGTCCCAGTCGCCGGACGATGCCCAGTCGCGGATGAACTGCTTGTCCATCGACCGTTGTGGCTGACCGGGAGTCCACTCGTCGGCGGACCAGAACCGCGACGAGTCCGACGTGAGCACCTCGTCGGCGAGCCGGAGTTCGCCGTCGGCGTCGATGCCGAACTCGAGCTTCGTGTCGGCGATGATGATGCCGCGCTCCCGGGCGATCTCGGCGCCCCGCCGGTACACCTCCAGGGTGATGTCCCGCAGCCGGGTGGTGAGCTCGTCGCCGAACTCGCGTCGCACGTCGTCCAGGGTGATGAACTCGTCGTGCCCCTCGGTGGCCTTCGTGGTCGGGGTGAAGATCGGTTCCGGCAGCCGACTGCCCTCCACCAGGCCGGCCGGCAGCTCCACCCCGGACACCGCGCCGTGCTCCCGGTACTCCTGGAGGCCGAGACCGGCGAGGTGGCCGCGGGCGATGCACTCCACGGTGAGCATCCGCAGCGGGCGGCAGCGCACGGCGCGGCCCGCCCATTCGGCGGGCACATCGGTGCCGATGACGTGGTTGGGCACCACGTCGGCCAGCTGTTCGAACCACCACAGCGACAGCTGGGTGAGCAGCCGCCCCTTGTCCGGCACCGGGGTCGGCAGCACCACGTCGTACACCGAGACCTTGTCGCTGGCCACCAGAATCAGGTCACCGTTGTCGTCGGCGTACAGGTCCCGGATCTTGCCGCTGTAGACGTGTTCCACGCTCTCCGCTCCCACCGATGGATCCCGCACCCACTCTTTCCCGTCTGAGTCTCGACCATTCGTCCGCACCGCCGACGGCCGGGATCAACGACACGCGGACCGGGACGCCGGCCGGCCCGGACACGGGCGCCAGGCAGGTACCGGGCGGCACATACCGGGTGCCCCGCGGGGCCGTCGGCATCGTCGGACCCGGACCGAACGGCACTGGGTGTGCCCGCCGCCGCGGACCAGACTGACCGGATGGCGACGGTGCTGCACCGCACGGGGGTCCGGCTGGACCCACGGGCGGTCGACCGGTTCCGGCGGCCGTTCCGGGGCGAGGTGGTCGGCCCCGACGATCCCGGGTACGAGCTGCACCGGCGGGTGTGGAACGGCTCGGTCGATCGGCATCCGGCGCTCATCGCGCGTTGCGCCGGGGTCGCCGACGTGGTGGACGCGGTCCGCTTCGCCCGGGAGCACGACCTTGCGATCGCGGTACGCGGTGGCGGGCACAGCTTTCCCGGGCTGTCCGTGTGCGACGACGGCATCGTGCTGGACCTGTCCCTGATGACCGGCGTCCGGGTCGACCCGGCGCACCGTACCGCCCGGGTCCAGGCCGGGCTGCGGCTCGGTGACCTGGACCGGGAGACGCAGGCGTTCGGGCTGGCCGTGCCGGCCGGCATCGTGACGCACACCGGACTCGCCGGGCTCACCCTCGGTGGCGGGATCGGCTGGCTGATGCGCCGGTACGGCCTGACCGTCGACCAGCTGCTGTCCGTGGACCTGGTCACCGCGGACGGACGACTGGTCACCGCGAGCGCCCGGGAGAATCCCGAGCTGTTCTGGGGTGTCCGCGGCGCGGGCGGCAACTTCGGCGTGGTCACCGAGTTCGAGTTCCGGCTCAACCCGGTCGGCCCCGAGGTGTTCGCCGGGCAGGTCATGTGGCCGATGGAAGAGTCCCCCGAGGTACTGCGCTTCTACCGGGACTGGATCACCCAGGTACCGGACGAGCTGACCACGATCGTCATGCACCGCAAGGCCCCGGCGCTGCCGACGCTGCCGACCGAGCTGCACGGCCGGCCCGTGGTGTCGGTCGGCGGTTGCTACGCGGGGCCGGTCGCGGACGCCGAACGGGTACTGCGTCCGCTGCGCGAGTTCGGTCGGCCGCTCGCCGACCTGTACGGGTCGACGCCGTTCGTGACACACCAGGCGGCGTTCGACGCCTCGTTCCCGTCGGGCTGGTGGTACTACTTCCGCTCCTGCGACGTGGCACGCCTCGACGACGAGGTCATCGACATCGTCGCCGAACACGCCCAGCGGATCCGTTCGCCGCTGACCGCGTTCCCGATCTTCCACCTCGGTGGTGCGGTCGGCCGGGTCGCGGAGCAGGACACGGCGTTCCACGGGCGCCAGTCCGGGCACACCGTCAACATCAACGCCACCACGGTCGACGAGGCGGGGTTCGACGAGGAACGCGAGTGGTCGCGCGCGCTGTGGTCGGCGCTGCGCCCGTACCACAGTTCCGTGTACGTCAACTTCCTGATGGACGAGGGGCAGCAGCGGGTGCGGGACGCGTACGGTGCCGCCAAGTACGACCGGCTGCGGGCGCTGAAGCGTGCCTACGACCCGGACAACGTCTTCCACCTGAACCAGAACATCCCACCGGCCTGACCCCGCGCGCCGACACCGGTACGCCCCGGAACGGCCGGCGCACCGAGCGCTGTCGTACGCCGGCGGAACCACTCCCGGCCGAGGTCAGCCGCCTGTCAGCGGGGCTGGTTGGCAAGATCATCCGCGTGCTGGCGCAACCACATCCGACGGCGTAGAGTCGCCCGAAGTCCCAGGAACCCACCCTTCGCGCACACCGGGGTGCTCAACACCCAACCCCGAACCTTTCGCTCGACCGGCGCCGCCCCCGATCCCCACCATCACGGCTGCCCACCGGTACCTCCCCCGTACCGCGACGCACCCGCACCGGGCCCGCGGCCGGGTCGACGGGAGTGGGCGCGCACAGTAGTGAGGCCGGTTGTGGTGAACGCCAAACAGCACCTTGTCGAGCTCATCCGTTCGCACGCGGACCGGCCGGAGCCGGCCACCGCCCTGGTGCACGGGGACCGGTCGGTCGGCTACCGCGAACTCGGCGCGCTGATCGACGAGCGGGCCTCGGCGCTGCGCGCCGGGGGCGCGGGCGGCACGTTCGTCGCGATCGAACGCCGCAGGTCCGCCGACTACGTCCTCGACTACCTGTCCGTACTCGCCGTCGGCGGTACCGTCGTGCCCCTCGACCCGGACGTACCGGCCGAGCGGCGCGCCACGTTCCTGGACCTGACCCGGCCCGAGTTCGTACTCCGCGAATCGGGGCTGGTCGAGCTGGCCGGCGACCCACTGCGCCAGGTTCCCGGGGACGCCGCGTTCATCTACTTCACCTCGGGCTCCACCGGACTGCCCAAGCCGGTACTGGGATCGGCCACGGCCCTCCGTTCGTTCCTCGACTGGTACGGCCCCGAGTTCGGTGTCGGCCCGCACGACCGGTTCGGTTTCGTCGCGGGGCTCAGTTTCGAGGCGAGCCTGCGGGACATCTTCCCGCCGCTGGCGGCCGGCGCGACCCTGGTGATACCCGCGGACGACGAGACCGGATCGCCGGAGGCGACCGTCGACTGGTTGGCCCGCAACGAGATCAGCGTGGTCACGACCGTACCGTCGGTGGCCCGGGGCTGGCTGCGGCACGGCCGGACCACCTGCCCCTCGGTACGGGCGGCGTTCTTCGTCGGCGAGCCGCTGGCCCGGGACGTGGTGAACGGTTGGCACGCGACGTTCCCGCGCACGACCGTATGGGTGAACTCGTACGGCTCGACGGAGAGCGGGCAGGCCACCATCTACCACCGGGTGACGCCCGGCGAGGACTCGATCGAACGCGTACCGGCCGGGCGTCCCGTCCCCGGCACCCGGTACTGCCTGATCGACCGCGAGTCGACGCTCGACGCGGACCTGGTGCGGGCCCGACTGGCGGAGCCCCCGCCGAGCGGTGAGGTCGTGATCGTGAGCCGGGCGTGCAGCCACGGCTATCTCGGGCTGCCGGCGGAGAACGCGGCCCGGTTCGCCGACCTGGGCGACGGGGTCAGCGCGTACCGGACCGGCGACCTGGGCCGGGTGGACGAGAACGGCGACCTGGTCGTCATCGGCCGGGTCGACGACGAGGTCAAGATCAACGGTGTCCGGGTCCATCCCGCCGAGGTACTGCGGGCCGTCCGGACCCACCCCGCCGTCGGGGACGCCTTCGTCACCGCGACCCGCGCCGCCGCCGCTGGCCGGGCCGCCGCCGCGAGCAGTGCCGACGCGGAGCGGGCC
>JBAUUM010000745.1:0-1852 GCA_049582705.1 Actinocatenispora sp. | reverse complement strand
GGGTCGCGGCGGTGACGGCCGGGGTGCCCCCGGCCACCTCGAGCCGGCGTTCCAGCCGCTCCATCCGGTGCAGCAGGTCGGCGGTGGACTCGTCGCCCGGCAGCAGCATCCGGGCACACAGCAGCTCCAGCACCAGCCGGGGTGCCGCGGTGCCGCGCATCTCGGCCAGGCCCTCGTGCAGGATCTCCGCCATCCGGGCCAGGGTGCCGGACCCGAGCCGCAGCGCCTGGCCGGTCAGGTGCTCCACCTCGTCCGGCGGCACCTCCAGCAGGCCCTTGGACACCGCGTCGGGTACGGCGTTGAGAACGATCAGGTCGCGCAGCCGCTCCAGCAGGTCGGAAGCGAACCGGCGGGGCTCGTGGCCGGCCTCCACCACCCGGTCGATCGTGCCGAACAGGGTGGCGCCGTCGGCCGAGGCGAGCGCGTCGCAGGCGTCGTCGATCAGGCCCGCGTCGGTGACCCCGAGCAGCGCCAGCGCGCTCTGGTACGAGACCCCCTCGTCGCCGGCGCCGGCCAGCAACTGGTCCAGGATCGACATCGAGTCGCGTACCGAGCCGCCGCCGGCGCGGACCACCAGCGGGAACACCGCGGGGTCGACGCGGACGTCCTCGCTCTCGCAGACCCGCTCCAGGTGCGTACGCATCACCCCCGGCGGCACCAGCCGGAACGGGTAGTGGTGGGTACGGGACTTGATCGTGCCGAGCACCTTGTCCGGTTCGGTGGTGGCGAACACGAACATCACGTACTCGGGCGGCTCCTCCACGAGCTTCAGCAGCGCGTTGAAGCCCTGCGACGAGACCATGTGCGCCTCGTCGATCACGTACACCTTGAACCGGCTGTTGACCGGGGCGAAGAACGCCTTCTCCCGCAGCTCACGGGCGTCGTCGACGCCGCCGTGGCTGGCCGCGTCGATCTCGATCACGTCGATCGAGCCGGGTCCGTCCGTGGCCAGCGCGCGGCACGAGTCGCACTCGCCGCACGGCTCCGGGGTGGGGCCCTTCTCGCAGTTCACCGACCGGGCGAGGATCCGCGCGCTGGACGTCTTGCCGCAGCCGCGCGGGCCGCTGAACAGGTACGCGTGGTTGAGTCGCCCGTTGCGCAGGGCGGCGATGAGCGGATCGGTCACATGCTCCTGGCCGATGATCTCCGCGAAGGTGCGCGACCGGTACTTTCGGTACAGAGCGATGTTCGCCACCCGCGCCTCGCCTCCCTGTCCGACGAGCATGTCGACGAGCCCCGGTGTGGGGCCTGTGCCGCTGGCGTGGACCGCGCCCTGATGTGGGGCGATACCTGTCGGGAAAGTCTAGGCCAGCCCTCCGACACGTCCCGAGGGCTCGGTCGTCGTACCAGAATCGGCACGAAACGCCTGGTCAGGGACATGTTCCGGACTCGGCCGGCCGCGGTGGGGCGCCGGGTGGGTGACCCCGGCCGGGCATGAAAGGGCCCCCCGTGCACCCGCCAGAGCTCGCGTACCCTTGCTGCCTTCCGGCCCTGGGGGAGTTGACGAGATGGGCGCCGCACGAGGGGCTTGTGTCACTGTACCGTGTGCCTCACCGCGGCCCCCGCGGGTGTACCGGGATGCGGCGATCGTCGGGCGTGCCCGCCGTCGGTGAGCGTGGCGCCGACCCGCCGGCACGGTTCCACCAGCCGGGTGGATACCGGATGGGAGCGCGTCTTCGGGTCCGGTATCGTGTCCGGCGGAGGATTCGCCTAGTGGCCTAGGGCGCACGCTTGGAAAGCGTGTTGGGGGCAACCCCTCACGAGTTCGAATCTCGTATCCTCCGCCAGTGCCTCACCGGGCACGACGTCGAAGGGCCCCGCTGTTCGCAGCGGGGCCCTTTAGCGTTCAGGG
>JBAUUM010000744.1:0-10908 GCA_049582705.1 Actinocatenispora sp. | reverse complement strand
ACCCGAGCCCGTCCGGGATGGCGACGGCCGCCGCTCCCTCGGCGCACCCGCCGGCGAGTGCCGCGCCGGCGCCGTCCGCGTACCACGCCCGGACCCCGTACCGGCAGCCCACGCGACGCACCTACACGTACCGCCCACCCCGCCGCCGCTGACCCTCCACCGCGCCGTCTCGGCGATGGCACCCGACGCCATGGCCCGGAGAGGAAGGCTCAGTCGGTTGCCTTCGGATGGCCTGTCGCCGCGAAGGTCAGCCACACCGTGCGGGTGGCGTCGTCGACCAGGTACCAGATCCGACCCGCACCGGTGACCTCGTACTGCCACTGCTCCAGGACGGTGCCGCCGTGCACCGCCGTTGCCAGACCGGCCTTGAGCCGATGATGTCGCTCATGTGACGGGTTCGGTCTTGGCGTGGTCGACAGCGCCTCCCAGGCCCGACGTGTGTTGCGACCTGCCTGCTTGCACAGCTGTTCCCAGCCGTGCGCCGCGTTGGTGTTGTCGAAACGGAGCGTCCATTCATCTGAGGCCGGAGGCGGTGCCACCCGATCGTGGCGCTTGGGCGTCACTCGGCATGGTCCTCAGGAAGAGGAACCAGGCCACCGTGTTCCCCCGTGAAGGGCCCCGACAGGGCCTGGGCGAGATCGGGATCGGCATAGATCTCGGCGGTGTGCCGCCACTCCGTCAGTACCTGCGCGACGGGGGCCAGGTTCTCGATGCCGGCGCCCGCCGCCGTGACCTGGACGAGCTCCGCCACCATCTGCTCGACGGCCGAACCCGGCAGGAAGTGGACCCAGGGAAAGACCCGCGGCATCAGGCCGAGGACAAGGGGAAGGGTGTCGGGTTCGTGGAGAAGTTCCCCGAGCAGGCGACCGCTGGCGGCGGTGACCTCCTCCTCACGTGCGGCTCGGTCCGCCGACATGAGCAGAAGGTCGCCGACCCCGCCGCGGCGACGGAGACGCAGGGATCTCGCTCGGCCGAGAAGACCGGTGACCCTTCTCGGATGCTGGAGGAACTCGGTGAAGGAGACCTCCGACGCGGAACTCGTCATACATGGAAGGTACCTCAAAGGTCTGCCCCACCGGCCGTTCCCGTCCTGAAGCCTCAGGAAGGCAGCAGCGAGCCGGGCGTCTCAGTCCGTCCCGTTCGGGTCCTGGTGCCGGTCTCGCTCGGGGAACCGGTGCACCTCCTGCGGCCAGTCGAGTGCGACGGCGAGCCGACCGGCCCAGTACCGCGCGGCGTCATCGTCCGGCACGTCCACGACGGCGAAGCCGCCGAGATGCTCCTTGGTCTCGACGTACGGCCCGTCGGAGAAGACCGGCTTCCCGCCCCGCGCCTCGACGCTGCACACCGCGGTGGAGGCGTCGATGCCCCCGTTGCCGAACACGAAGACACCGTCGGCCACCATCTCGGCGATCACGGCCCTCCCGGCGATGCCCTTCTCCCGCAGTTCCTCCGGCGTGTGTTCGCGCACCCACTCGTCGTTGAACGCGATCAGATACTCCGCCACTGTCGTCTCCTCTCAGACCAGGACAAGGCCACCCGTGTCGGCGGTCCGGACGGGCCGCTCACCAGGTCAACGAATGCCCGCACCCTGATCCGACACTCTCCGGAGAAATATTCAGCGGCGCTCAGCCCCGTGACCTTGGCGACTGCCGGGGACGACGTGCCGGACCCCGGCCGTACGGCGGGGGCCCGGCGCGCGAGGGCTACGGGAGGGTGACGCTGAAGTCGGCCGACGCGCCCGACCCGGTGATGTTCAGGCGCCCGACGCGCGACTTGCGGCCGGTACCGGTGTCCCCGGTCAGGTAGTTCCAAGTCACCCACGGCTTACCGTCCCGGGCCAGGTACACGTCCATCGCGCCGGGGCCGCGCTTGTTGCCGGGCAGGCCGTGCAGTCGCTGGCCGTCGGGCAGGTGCGCCTTGGGCCCCGAGTACGAGAAGTACGCGCGGGCCGGGCCGGGCATCGGCGAGCACAGACCGCTGTCGATGGTGGGGCCGCAGTACGCGATGCCGGTCGAGTAGTAGTTGGTGGACCAGCTGTTGCCCGAGTAGAAGAGGTACCAGGACCCGCCGTGGTAGATGGCACTCGGGTTCTCGATGACGGTCACCCCGGCGCCGTCCTGGTAGTGCGCCCAGTCCAGGTTGTCGCTGCGCAGGATGACGACCGGATCGGAGTTGCGGTCCACGGTCCCGTTGTCCTGGAACTTGAGCATCATCACCGACAGCGCCGACTCGGCCCCGACGGCCCGTTCGCCGTCACGCCACACCATCCAGATCGCGCCGGACGGCCCGGTGGTCACGTCGGCGTCGATGGCCCAGCGATTCGCCTTGCTGGGGCACACGATCGGCGTCGCCTCGGCCTTGAAGCCCGACGTCGGGCTGCTGGAGGACGCCACGCCCACGCAGTGCTGGCCGTCGGAACCGGCCTTCACCGCGGTGTAGAAGAGGTAGTACCGGCTGGCGTGGTAGAACGCGCCTGGCGTCCAGATCCCGGAGCCGTTCTTGACCCAGGCACCGCCACCGCCGGGCATCGCGTCGCCGTCGATGGTGGGCTTCGTGGCGACCGTGTTGCCCGAGCCGGAGATGCTGTACGGCACGTTCTTGCCGTGGTCGCTGGCCCCGTAGGTGATGTACTTGTTCGACCCGTCGTGCAGGTCCAGGGTGTCCGCGCCGGGGAAGACGAAGTCCTGGGACTCGTCGCCCGCGTCCGCCACCGTCGCCGTGGCAGGTGCGGGGGCGACGGCCCCGGCCGGGCCGGCCGTCGTACCGGCCAGGGTCAGGGCCGCTGCCGCGCAGGCGGTGAGCGCGACGGCGGCCAGCGTGCGTCGTGAGCGGAACCCGAGCGTGATCGTCGTTCGCATGGGCGTCTCCTCGTGGGGATCTGCTTCACGCCGCCCGGGGAGGGCGGACCACATCCGCCCACGGGGACGGATCACATGAAACATTTCTTCAGAAACGCCTGCACGCTATCGGTTGACGCAATGATGACACAAGAGGGACAAACACCGACATATAGCCGCCGATGAGCGCTTGATGAGTGGCGCTCAGCCCCGGATCAGCGTGCCGTCGTCCGCGTACATCTGCCTGCCCCGGCGCGGGATCCGGTGCACCCGGCCACCGGAACGCACGTACGCCGACAGCCGTAGCACCGACACGCAGGTGACGACGAACAACCCCGCCAGGCAGAGACCCACAACGCCGGACGCGACCATCAAGGCATGACTCATGGCTGACGACAGTACGACTCCCGCGCCACCGCCCGGGCCCGTCTCCCGGCCGCCCGTCGCCGAACGCACCGGGAGCCGGGAGCGCGCCGCTCTCGGGCAGCGCCGACGTGACGAGGCCAGGCAGCGGGGTCGGGCGACGCGTCAGGCGGCCGGATCAGGTCGCGGTCGGGCGGCCGGATCAGGTCGCGGGATCAGGAGGCGAGGTCGGCGGCGATCAGGTCGGCGAGCGCCCGGAACGCCTGTCCCCGGTGACTGATCGAGTCCTTCTCGGCCGGGTCCAGTTCGGCGGTCGTCACGTCGAAACCGTCCGGTACGAAGATCGGGTCGTAGCCGAAGCCACCGGCGCCCCGCGGCTCGCGGATGATCCGCCCGGGCATCGTGCCCTCCACGACCTGCTCCCGGCCGTCCGGCCAGACCAGGGCGGCGGCGCACAGGAACGCACCGGCCCGGTACGCGTCGGGCACGTCACCGATCTGCCCGAGCAGCAGTCGCAGGTTGGCCTCGTCGTCGCCGTGCCGGCCCGACCAGCGGGCGCTGAACACCCCCGGCATGCCGCCCAGGGCGGTGACGGTGAGTCCCGAATCGTCGGCCACCGTCGGCAGGCCGGTACGGGCGGCGCCCTCCCGGGCCTTGATCAGCGCGTTCTCCGCGAACGTGAGGCCCGACTCGGGGACCTCCTCGTACTCGGGGACGTCGCTGAGGCCGACCAGGCGCACCCGCGCACCCGCGGGCGTGCCGGCCAGGATCCTGCGCAGCTCGACGAGCTTCTTGTCGTTGCGGCTGGCCAGCAGGAGCTGCGTGGCGGCCGGCGCGGTCACGACTCCGCCAGGGCGATGCGCTGGACCTCGGTCAGTTCGGCGCACCCGGCGGCGGCCAGGTCGAGCAGCTGGTCGAGCAGCGCGCGGTCGAACACGCTGTGCTCGCCGGTGCCCTGCACCTCGACGAACTCGCCGGTCCCGGTGCACACGACGTTCATGTCCACGTCGGCCCGGACGTCCTCCTCGTACGGCAGGTCCAGGCGCGGTTCGCCGTCGATGACTCCGACGCTGACCGCGGCGACGGAGCGGTGCAGCACCTTGGCCGGCGACGCGGCCAGCACCCGCTTCGCGCCCATCCAGGCGATCGCGTCGGCGAGCGCCACGTACGCGCCGGTGATCGCCGCGGTCCGGGTACCGCCGTCGGCCTGCAGCACGTCGCAGTCCAGTACGACCGAGTTCTCGCCGAGCGCCTTGAAGTCGACGCAGGCACGCAGGCTCCGGCCGATCAACCGGCTGATCTCGTGGGTACGCCCGCCGACCCGGCCCTTGATGCTCTCCCGGTCACCGCGGGTGTTGGTGGAGCGCGGCAGCATCGAGTACTCGGCGGTGACCCAGCCCTCGCCGGAGCCCCGCTTCCAGCGCGGTACGCCCTCGGTCACGCTGGCGGTGCACAGCACCCGGGTGCCACCGAACTCGACGAGCACGGAACCCTCCGGGTTCTTCGTCCAGCCCCGGTCCAGCCGCACCGGCCGCAGCTCGTCAGCCTTCCGACCGTCTGCTCGTGTCATGCCCGCCACTTTATGCAGGGGCCGGATCGGCGCCCCACCCCACCCCGGGTTGATCTTGACTCCCGGCCCACCCGGTCGCCTCGCCGCTCCCCCACCCGTTCTGTGCAGCGACACGCCGAGCCAATCGGCGCGCCGCTGCACAGAACGGCAGGCCCCTCCGAACTGTGCAGCAACACGCCGAGCCAATCGGCGTGTCGCTGCACAGAAAGCGGCGGCGGGCGGTCGGGGCGGCAGGGTACGGCGAGGTGTGAGGGCTCGGGGCGGTCAGATCTCGAACGTGGCGCCGGGGCGTACCACCTCGGTGGGGCCGCTGAACTCGGTGGCCACCTCGTCGAGGGTCTGCGCCTCCGAGTGCCACGCGGGCACCAGGTGGGTCAGCAGCAACCGGCCGACGTCGGCGCGGGTCGCGTGCTGCCCGGCCTCCCGACCGGTCAGGTGCAGGTCGGGCGGGTTGGCCCTCGTCTCCACGTAGCTGGCCTCGCAGAGCAGCGTGTTCGCGCCGTGCGCCAGCTTGATCAGCGCGTCGCAGGCCGCGGTGTCCGCCGAGTACGTGAGGACCCGGCCGCGGTGCTCCAGCCGTACGCCGAACGTCTCGACCGGATGGTTCATCCGGTCGACGGTGAGCTGGAAGGGACCGATCGCGCCGGTGCCCGGCGTCATCGTGGCGACCCGGTACACGTCGTCCAGCGGTTCGACGCCGCCGTCGTACACCTCGGACAACCGCTTGGCGGTGCCGGCCGGGCCGAACAGCGGGATCGGCGGGTACGGGCCGGTCGGGGCGTAGCGCCTGGCCACCACGTACGAGCAGGCGTCGAAGATGTGGTCGCCGTGCAGGTGGGTCAGCAGGATGGCGTCGATCGAGTGCGGGTTCACGTAGCGCTGCAGGGTGCCGAACGCACCGGTGCCGAAGTCGAGCAGGAGCCGGAACCCGTCCGCCTCGACCAGATAGGCCGAACAGGGAGATTCCGGACCCGGAAAGCTGCCAGCGCAGCCCACGACGGTCAATCTCACAGTCACATGCCCTTTCGCTCGACCACCGGCCCGGTGTGGTCAGGACGCCAACGAGACCCCACCGAACGCGTGCCCCGCGACCAGTTCGGTGTCCGCCGCGGACAGCCCGAGGAATCGGCGGGCCAGCGGCGCGAACCGGTCCGGATCGCCGGTCGCCAGGAACCGGTGCCGGGGCGGACCGACGTCCGCCGGCCGCATCAGGTCACGTTGGGTCAGTACCCGGTAGACGGCCTTGGCCGTCTCATCGGCGCTGGAGACCAATGTCACACCGTCTCCCATCACCAGGCCGAGCAGGCCCGCCAGGAGCGGGTAGTGGGTGCAGCCCAGCACGAGCGTGTCCACTCCGGCGCGCTGCACCGGCTCCAGGTACGACTGCGCCAGCCCCAACAGTTGACGACCCGTAGTGATGCCCCGTTCAACGAACGGCACGAACTGCGGGCACGCCGCGCTGTGCACCGAGACGTGCGGCGCGGCCGAGAAGGCGTCCTCGTACACGCCGCTGGTGACCGTCAGCACGGTGCCTATCACGCCGACGTGACCGTTGCGGGTGGCCGCCGCGGCCCGTCGTACGGCCGGCCCGATCACCTCGACGACGGGCACCGGGTACCGCTCCCGGGCGTCGTGCAGGCAGGCCGCGAGCGCCGAGTTGCAGGCGATCACCAGCAGCTTGACACCCTGTTCGACCAGGTGGTCCAGCACGGAGAGGGCATATCGACGGACCTCAGCGATCGGTCGGGGCCCGTACGGCGAATGAGCGGTGTCCCCGACGTAGATCAGCTGCTCGTTCGGCAGCTGGTCGAGGACCGCACGTGCCACCGTGAGGCCGCCGACACCGGAGTCGAAGATGCCGATGGGCGCGTCGGTCACGCTCCGGAGCCTACGCGGTGGCACCGCCCGAAGGGTCCTCACTGCGGCAGATGTCAGCAACGTGACACCTCATACCACAGTTATCAGTCACACACAGCCAACACCTGTGGGCTCACCCAAGGAGTCCGGGGACCTGACATGCTGGACGCGGTACCCGCTGCAGGGCCCCGAAGTCCTGGATGCGTCACGCCGCGACGACGCACCGTGTCCGCGACGGATCGCGTATCGACCCGGGCCAACGACGACCGACGAGACAGGGAAGAATCGATCGACGTGAATCCGCAGGCACCCATGAGCCGTGACGCCAGCAACGTGAACCCGGCCGCAGGAGCGCCGGGCGAACAGCATGTCGACGTCGGTGTACAGATACAGGGACGACCTGCCGATCACTCAGGGTACCGGACGAATGACTCAGCTCCGCCGCCGCCCGCCGGCCCACCGTCCGGCCCACCGAGCGGTCCGTACGCCGGTCCCCCGGCCGGTCCGTACGCCGGGCCGCCGGCAGGTCCGCATGCTGGTCCGCCGGCCGGGCCACCCGCGCCGGGCTCCCCGGCACCGGGCATGTCCACCGGCACGTACGGTCCCGGTGCACCCGGGCAGAACACACCGGGACAGAACGCGCCCGCCGGTACCTACGGCCCTGGGGCGCCCGCCGGCAGCTACGGTCCCGGCGCACCCGGCCCGGGCACGTACGTCGAGGGCGCACCGAACGCCGGTGCACCGGTCGCCGACGGGCAGCGGACCATGACCGCGCCGCAGTCCGTGCCGAGGATGAACGCCACCAGCACACCCAGCGCGTTCGCCGCCCCGGTGCCGGCCCAGCCGGTGATCGGCGGCCCGGTCATGCCGCCCCCGATGCCCCCGTCGCCGCCCACCGACCGGCTGCCCGGGGTCTCCCGCCGCGCCGCGCTGTACAAGCTGCTGCAGCCCGTCGCCGAGAAGCCCCAGTCGCGGATGCGCAAGCTGGTCCTCGCCAGCATCTGGGGCCTGGTGCTCTGCCTCGGCGGCATGGTGGTCGGGATCTGGGCGCTGGTCCGGATCATCGCCGGCATGACCACTCCGTGGTACGAGCCGGTCATCATCGTCGTCGGCCTCGTCGGGCTGGCCCTGACGGTCGGCGCGTATCCGATGCTGGAGCGACGCGGCCTGTCCTGGCTGCTGCTGGCCGCGGGGACGTGCGTCCTCGGCGTCGCGTTCGCCATCACCGTCATGGTGTGACGACCACCGGCGCGGGCCGGCAACCGCGCCGACCCGCGTCACGTCAGATCGGGACCCTCAGGCCCAGAGCTGCCCTTCCAGCTTCTCCTCGGCCTCGGCCAGGGTGCCCGCGTACGCACCGGTCGACAGGTACTTCCAGCCGGCGTCGGCGACCACGAAGGCCACGTCGGCCGACCGGCCGGCCTTGTGCGCCTCGTGCGCCACGGCCAGCGCGGCGTGCAGGGCCGCACCGGTGGACGGGCCGGCGAAGATGCCCTCCACCTCCATCAGCTGCCGGGTGCGCAGCAGGGCGTCGCGGGTGCCCACCGAGAACCGGCGGCTGAGCACGGTCGCGTCGTACAGCTCGGGCACGTAGCCCTCGTCGATGTTGCGCAGGCCGTACACCAACTCGCCGTACCGCGGCTCGGCGGCGATGATCTGCACGTCCGGCTGCTTGTCCCGCAGGTAGCGCCCGGCGCCCATCAGGGTGCCGGTGGTGCCCAGGCCGGCCACGAAGTGGGTGATGTTGGGCAGGTCGCGCAGCAGCTCGGGGCCGGTGGTCTCGTAGTGCGCCCGGGCGTTGGCCGGGTTGCCGTACTGGAACAGCATCACCCAGTCCGGGTGCTCGGCGGCCAGTTCCTTGGCGAGGGCCACGGCCTGGTTGGAGCCACCGGCGGCCGGCGAGGAGATGATCTCCGCGCCGTACATCTGGAGCACCTGGCGGCGCTCCTCCGAGGTGTTCTCCGGCATCACGCAGACCAGCCGGTAGCCGCGCAGCTTGGCGACCATGGCCAGCGCGATGCCAGTGTTTCCGCTGGTCGGTTCCAGGATCGTGTCACCCGCCGACAGGGTGCCGGCCTCCTCGGCGGCCCGCACCATGTACAGCGCGGCCCGGTCCTTCACACTGCCGGTCGGGTTGCGGTCCTCCAGCTTGGCCCAGACCCGCACGTCGGGGCCGGGCGAGAGCCTGGGCAGCCCGACGATCGGGGTGTCACCGCACGCATCCAGCAACGACTCGTACCGCGCCATCACGCCTCCCGCATCTCAGCTGGTCGCCGACTCACGCACCGCCCGCGACGGCGGGCAGGATGGTGACCGAGTCGCCGTCGGCAAGCTTGGTGTCCAGGGCGCCGGTGAACCGGACGTCCTCGTCGTTGACGTAGACGTTGACGAAGCGGTGCAGCGAGCCCTGCTCGGTGATCAGCCGGCCCCGCAGCCCGGAATGCCGGCTGTCCAGGTCGCTGAGCAGGTCGGACAGGGTGTCACCGGTGCCCTCGACGCTCTTCGCGCCGCCGGTGTAGCTGCGCAGGATCGTCGGGATCCGAACCTCGATGGCCATGGAACTTCTCCTTGGGTCTGGCGGGGTTGAGCTTGCGTGCTCCGGGATGGTTCTTCGAGCGGACTGGGCGGCCGGCAGGCACATCGCACCGATGGAGGGCATGCGTGGGCCAGCGCCCGGAGACCGGCGGGGCCGGTCAGTCTTCCGCAGGACAGTCGTAGACGAGCGAGGTCGGGGTGTGCCCGAACTTGTACGACTGGACGGCGTCCGGGCCGTCGGCGGCGACCTCGTCGGCCGTGCCGGACCCGCCGACGCTGGGGTCGAAGACCTCGACCGGTTCCTCGGTCACCACGCCCTCGACGATCCGGTAGGACCGGAACTCGGTCTGCTCCGGTTCACGGGTCGACACCAGCACGTAGTGCGCGCCGGGTTCGCTCGCATAGCCGATGTCGGTGCGGGACGGGTAGGCCTCGGTCGCCGTGTGCGAGTGGTAGATGATGACCGGCTCCTCGTCGCGGTCATCCATCTCACGCCACACCCGCAGCTGCTCCTGGGAGTCGAACCGGTAGAAGGTGGGCGAGCGCTCGGCGTTGTCCATCGCGATGAAGCGGACCGGCTGGTCGGAACCGAGGGGTCCGGCCACGACACCGCACGCCTCGTCCGGGTGGTCCCGGCGGGCGTGCGTCACGATCGCGTCCTGAACGGACCGGTTCAACCTGAGCACGGTGCCAAGATTACCGGGCCGTCCGCCGCACCGGGAGTGGCACACGTCACCGCATTTCGGAACTGCTGGTCAGAGCGCCGTTCACCAGCCGACCAGGGCCTCCACCAGCGATTCCTGCAGCTCCGAGAGGTAGCCGTACGCAGCCAGCTGCGCGACGCGTGGTGACGACTCGTCCCGGGCGAGCTCACCGCTCAGCTCGCCGGACAGGTCCGTGTCGTCGGCGATGTCCAGCCGGCTGCCGAGCAGCAGGCGCACGTCGTTGAGCGCCCGCAGCCAGGCCGAGGACTGCTCCGCGTCGAGCCGCACCTGGCCACCGTCGGCGGGCAGGGTGTCCAGCACGAGCTGGGCCGTCTCCACCTTGCCGGTACGCAGGTCGTCCTCGGTGTAGTGGCGGAACTCCGCACTGTCGGCGTCGGAATCGGAGTACGCGTCCGGGAACAGTCGCGCCAGCCCCGGATCGGACCGGTCCACGGGGCCGCTGAGCAGGCTGCTCGTCTGGCTGATCAACTCGCGCAGCACCGTCGCGTACTCGCTCGGGAACGACCCCACGACGCCGCCATCATCGGGAACGAACAGCGGTCCTCCTCCTGGCGTCCACTGCTGGCGCCTACTTCCGCTCCACGGTCGCCCACAGGCCGTACCCGTGCAGTCGGCTCGCATCGAACTCCATGCGTTCCCGGGCGCCGTGCGAGACCGTGGCCCGACCCTTGTGGTGCACGTCGAGCATCAACTTCTCCGCCTTGTGCCTGCTGTACCCGAAGAGCGTGCAGAACACCCAGGTCACGTATGTCATGAGATTGACCGGATCATTCCACACCACGGTGACCCAGGGTCGGTCCGACTCGGGGACCTCGTCGGCGGTGACGTCATCCTCGGGCAGTGCCTCGGCGGGCAGCACCGCCGTGGACCCGCCGACCGGCATGTTCTCGGTCATTGCTCCATCGTGCCACCACCGTGTCCGGACATGCCGTGCGGCCGGATGCCACCCAAAGGGCCGACAGCGGCCTCCGCCGGCCAGTCGGGCCGCTCGGACCGGTAACCGGGCAAGAAATATCTGAAC
>JBAUUM010000743.1:0-5651 GCA_049582705.1 Actinocatenispora sp. | reverse complement strand
AGTGAAGTACGCCAAACGTTCGGGCACCTCGCCGTCCTCGGCCCCGAGCATCCGACGGGCGGCGGTCAGCTGCCGGCCGGATTCGGTCGCCTCGCCCAGCTGCGCGAGCGCTCGGCCGCGACGCATCTTCAGCACCGCTACCTGCCGGGCCGGCACACTTGCGGTTGTGACGTGTTCGGCGGCATCGACGTAGCGCATCGCCTGTCGAGGTTGACTCAGAAAGAGCGCCTGCAACGCCAGGTTGGCCAGGGTATGCGCGGTCAGGGTGCTGTCTCCGGCCTGCCGGGCCAAACTGAGCGCCTCGTTGTAGCAGGGCCGCGCGATGTCATCACGCCCGGCGTCGAGCGCAAACCATCCAGCGCCTACGTAGGCGTGCCCGGTAACCGTCAAGAGCCGACGGCCTGTCGCCTCGTCGTAGTCGCACAGGTCCATCGCCACGGACAAGCTCTGCGCGCGGGCAACTGCGATGTCCCACAGGTCGCCGGCACCGCGCTCGTGGTCGATGGCCCACATCCGAGACAGCGCCGCCTCAATCCGATCCACGTCCGACAACCCGATCCGGCGTCGTGTTGTCGGGTCGATGTCGATGCCGGCCAAGCCAGCGACGCCAACGGCGAGCGTCGCGGCGGCGTTGAGAAGCATGCGACGGTGCATGTCCTCCGCCCCCCTTCCATGCGAGTCACCGGAGGCCGCACCGCGTACCCGGGCGGCCCTTCCCTCGGCAGCCAACGCGACCAATGCGCCGTCGGCATCCAAGGCCGCGTCGACCACCCGCGCAACCTCCGGCGTTGGCGGTTGCTTGCCGGTTTCAAGCTTGGACAGGTGCGCGTAGGACACGTGCGCCAACGTGGCGAACGATCGCAACGTGTACCCGCCAGCCTTACGCCGACGACGTAGCTCGGCACCGAACGTTATCGGATACACGGCTGTCTCCTCCCGCTTTGATGTTGCCAAGCCGTCCGGCAACATGGCAACACGTCTGACAGCGGTACGTATCGGTCACGCTACCGGAATGCCTTTGCCATCCGTAACCCAACCTTGGCGGCTGGTGACCACCCAGCTAACGAAGCGCCACGACCGTCCCGGTCGACCAGTTGCCGGCCGCGCCGTGAATGTGTGGCGCTCGCTGAGCGGTGCGTACACCAGCCACATCTCGCGAATCCCGCGCGGGGAGGACCCAGCGAGGTGGTGGCGGTGATCCGCCGCTGGTACGCGCGGCACCGCCGTGGCGGACGTACCGCAGGCCGTCGGAAAGGCCTCGTGTACGGCAACGCTCTGTCCCTCGCGGCGGGGTGGCGGCAGCAGTGACCGTCATCGTTCCCGGCGACGTGGTGTTGATCGGCACCCATCGCGTACAGGTCGCGCGGGCCGAATGGCTCAACGGGCGGACCGTGGAGATCACCCGCGCCGACGGTCGGGTCCTGCGGGTACGTGCCGACCTCGTGCAACTCACCACGGAACAGTCGGCATGACGACTCGGCGGGACGTCCCGCCGCCCAACTCTCCAGGTGTACGGGCCCGAGCCTCGAACGGGCCCGTCCACCTGGCCCCACCCCCTTTGCGGAAAGGACACAGCGATGGCACGTCAGGACGACGGCGGCAAGCACTCCGAGGGCGGTACGAAGAAGTGATGACCCTCGACGCGCAGCGGGAGCTGGCCGCCCGCCTGGGTGACCAGCTCCCAGCCGACTGGCGGGACGCGTACGACGCGAACCCGCGACATCTGTTCCTGCCGGAGCGGGTCTGGTACGACGTGGACGAGCCGATCGACCGTGCCACCGATCCCACCGGCTGGTTGACCTTCGCGTACGCCGACGACTCGGTCATCACGCAGCTGCATGACGGCGCCGAGGACTCGGACCACGGGTACCCGATCAGCTCGTCGTGTTCGATGCCGTCGGTGGTGTTCACGATGCTGCGGTGGCTCGCTGCCGGGCCGGGCCACCGGGTGCTGGAGATCGGCACGGGCACGGGGTGGACCGCCGCGCTGATGGCCACCCGGCTGGGCGACGACAAGATCGTCAGCGTCGAGGTCGATCCGACCGTCGCCGAGCGGGCGCGCGCCAGCCTGGTTCGCGCCGGCCGGAATCCGCTGGTGGTCACCGGCGACGGTGCGCACGGATACCCGGCCCGCGCGCCGTACGACCGGGTCATCGCCACCTGCTCGGTCGAGACCGTGCCGTACGCCTGGGTGCGGCAGTGCCGGCCGGGCGGTCGGATTCTCACCCCGTGGGGACCGACCGCCGACAACACCGGACTGTTGCGGCTGTCGGTCTCCCGGGACGGCACTCGCGCCGACGGGCGCATCGTCGACTGGGCGAGCTTCATGCGCCTGCGCGGTCAGCGACGCAGCATCCCTGACGAGCCGGCGAACTTCGAGGAGGTCGCGGCGCGATCCCCGATCGGCGACCTCGACCTGGCGGACTTCCTGTCGGAAGGGGCACGGCTCGGCGTCGCCCTGCACCTGCCCGACACCCGGATCTGGACCGACGGCACCGGCGGCAGTCTGTGGCTGCTCGCGCCGGGTGCCTGGGCATGCGTCGCGGCAGGTGAGGTCCGCCAGGCCGGCGACCGCGCGCTGTGGGACGAGGCGGTCGCCGGGTACGCGTGGTGGGTGGCAGCGGGCCGGCCCGACCGCGACCGGTACGGCGTGACCGTCACCGCCGCCGGGCAGACGGTCTGGCTCGACGAGCCCGACCACGTCATCCGCCCGGCGCCGGCCGCCACCCGCTGATCTCCGACCCGCCGTACCTCCGAACCAGCCCTACTTCCTCGAGGAGCTGTCCGCCATGTACCTGACCACCACCGACCTGGACACCGCCGCCGACCCTCGTGACCGCCTCCGACTCCGGTACCGGGAGCTGGCCGAGGTGCTCGACGACGTCACCGCCGAACGCGAACTCAGCGTCTTCCTCGCGCATCGCCGTGGCCTGAGCGACGCCGAGATCATCGAGATCACCGGCGAGGAGCACACGGCCGTACGCCGGATCGTCGACAGCCACCTGCGTGACGAGGAGGCCGACAACTACGAGGAGGGTCCGCGCTGGATCGCCCTGTGGCCCAACGGCTGGCGCACCACGTACTGACGCGCGACCCCCGTCCGTGCCGGCCTGCGTCCGTCCGCTGCACCGCGCCGCGACGGCGGGTCAGCCGGCGCTGTCCCGCAGCGACTGCGCGACGGCGGCGAACCCGTAGTCGAGCATCTCCATCTCGTACCGGCTGACGGCGTCGAGCATGGACCCGGTGCCCTCGGTGAGGTGCCGGCAGAGTACGCCGGCGTCCCGCATCGCGACGGCCGCACTGTTCCCGGTCGGTACCATGGCGTGGATCGCGTCGCCCATCACGGTCACCGGCACGGTTCCCCAGTGCTGCAACGGTTTCGCGGTCCGCACCGTGGTGGAGTGGACGGTCCGCGGGTCGCCGGACCGGACGATCTCGCCGAGGTCGGCGGGCCAGTCCGCGATGAGCCCGGCCGCCTCCTTCCGCAACGCCTCGCCGTCCAGGGTGGACAGTTGATCCGGCCGGATCGAGGTGGGGGCGCCGACCACCCACATCAGGTAGTCCTCGACACCGGCAGCGGCACCCGCGCGGGACTGGAAGGCGGCGATCGGCATGAACCGCCCGTCGGTACCGGCCACGGCCGCGAATCCGTCCAGCGCGGCGGGCGGTGCCAGCTCACGCGTCCGCGGCGTCAGCGCCGTCTTGCCGTAGATCAGGAACTGGCCGGTCTCGACGACCTCGGCGTCGGGCAGCAGCTGGGCGCGCACCCGGGAGTGCGTGCCGTCCGCTGCCACCAGCAGGTCGGCGTCGGCGGTCGCACCACCGGCGAAGTGCGCCCGTACCCGCCCGTCGTCGAGCAGCTCGTACCGCTCGAACGTCGAGTCGTAGTGCACGTCCAGGCCGGTCAGCAGGATCTGCCGGAGGGTGACCCGGTCGACCACCCGGTGCCGCCCCGCCTCGGCATCGTCGTCGTCGGGCACGCCGAAGCGGCGTACGACCTCCAGCCGTGGATCGAGGAACGTCACCCCGTAGCCACGTTCCCCCGACGTCGCCTCCACCCGCTCGTACAGCTCGGGTGGCAGACAGGACCGCAGGGCGAGGTCGCCCTCCGGTCCGACATGGATGCGGTAGCCCTGGCTGTGGTCGTCGACCGTGGCGTCCCGCTCGTACACGGCGACCTGGTTTCCGGCGCGGACCAGGCCCTGGGCGAGGAGCGGCCCCGCGAGGCCGGCCCCGACGATGAGTACCTTCACCGAACGAAGACTATCTGAACTCAGATGATTTGTCATCAGGCATACTGTGCGGGTGGACGAACCCGGCGACCACCTCGAACTCCTGCTCGGCGGCCAGTTCTACCTGGCGCACCGCTACGCGCGTGCCGCGACGAACCGCGCGCTGCGCGAACACCGGCTGGACCTGCGCCACTTCGCCGTACTCGGCCGCCTCGCCGAGGCCGGCCCGGTCACCCAGCGCACGCTCGTGGACCAGCTGCAGATGGACAAGTCGTCGATGGTCTACGTGATCGACGAGTTGGAACGGCAGAGCCTGGTCGACCGGCGCAGGGACGAACGGGACCGGCGCCGGCACGCCGTACACATCACCGACGAGGGCCGCGCCCGACTGGCCGAGGCGACCCAGGCCGCCGCGCAGACCATGGCCGGGCTGCTGGAACCGTTGTCCCCCACCGACCAGCGGCAGCTGCACACCCTGCTGGCCCGGTTCATCGAGCACGCCGGCCACGGCGCCTGAGATCGCCGCCGTGGCCGGAATCCTGACGATCCGGCACCGGCGGCGGACCAACGGCGCGCGCCCGACTGCCGGTTTCCCCCACAGGAGTGAGCCGGTTCCCTCAGGAACGTGAGGACCCGTCCCCGCCCGGTTGCGATCGTGGAATTGCATCGGGCAGACAGGCCCGACCGATCGACAGGGACACCCTTGACTACCGTCGCCGCCGCCACGTCCCGACCCGGGCGGCTGCGCTCCGCATGGACCGCCGCACACGCGCCCGTCGCCGGAGTGCACCGCTGGGCCCGGATCGCCGCCGCCGCCGTGCAGCTCACCGTGCTACCCGCCTGCGTCTGGCGGATCTGCTGGGCGAGCGTACTGACGATCACCGGCCACGCCGAGGAGAGCCGCGGGCAGCTGCCCCTGTGGATGCCGGTCCTCGGCTACGTCGTCCTTCTCGGCATCGCGTCCGAACTGCTCGCCTTCACCGCGTACGGGATGATCGCCCGGTGGGGTGAGGTGTTCCCGCGCTGGGTCCTCGGCCTGCGCGGACGGCGGGTACCCCCGCTCGCCGCCGTCATCCCCGCGGCCCTCGGCGCGTTCATCCTGACCGTGTTGTGGACCGAGGCGGCCGTCGGCGTCGTACTCCGACACGACATCCAGGGCCGCCCGATGAGCCCGGACAATCCGCTGATCCCGCACGGTTGGCAGGGCCTGCTGGCCGACGCCTGCTATGCGCCGCTGCTGCTGTGGGGCCCCCTGCTCGGCGCGCTGACCATCGCGTACTGGCGGCGCAGAAGGCATTCCTGACCAGGCGGCCACCCTGCGGGCCGGGGTGGCAGCCACCCAGGTCGGATACTGCGCCGTCCGCACGTCCGCGGCGCCGGCGCTCCGATCCGATGGTCGACGGCCCCGGACCTTGTCGG
>JBAUUM010000742.1:0-2286 GCA_049582705.1 Actinocatenispora sp. | reverse complement strand
GCGAACGGGCCGCGAAAGCGTGTGCTTCCGCGGCCCGTGCGGGGGAGTGCGGGTGCTCAGGTCCAGAGGTACGTGACGTCCACGTAGCCGTTGTCACCCATGCCGAGGTCGGCGAAGGTGCCGTCGGCCAGGTCGATGCCGGCGGGGTTGAGCACGGAGCGGCCGAACTGGTCGAGACCGCCGTTGTACCCGTCGTTGTACGCCGCCTGCGCCTCGGGCGTGCCCTGCGGCAGGTCGCCCCAGTTCTCCCGCTGACCGGCCGGGCTCCAGTAGTCGTCGTGGGTGTTCCACGGGCCGATGTCCCAGACCGGCGCGTCGACGCAGGCCCCGTTGGCCGGGTTGCAGATGTGCACCGACAGGTCCGTGGTGTCCCGCGGCGACAGCGCCCGCCCGGAGGGCAGCGCCACGAAGTGGTCGTTCTCCGTGATCACGTGCCCGTTGGCGGTGGTGCCACCCACCAGGCCCTCCCGGGTGGCGAACACGTGCGCGCCCACCGCCAGCGCGGGACGGGCCGGCGCCGCGGACGTGTGGTCGGCGACGAACCGTACGCTGCGCACGACCGGCGAGGAGTGCGTGGCGGTCATCGTGACGCGGGCCTGCACCCGGTCGACCTGGCGGTCGAACACGGCCGGAGCGCTGTGCCGAGCGGGCTGCCAGGCGGTCCAGGCGCCGTCGCTGCCGAGGCCGCGGATGTCCACCGTGACGACACCGCCGCCGCTGACCTTCGCCGTGGCGTCGACCCGGTTGGCGGGGTTGCTCAGCTTGTGCGCGGCGAGGATGGCGGTGGCGTAGCCGTGGTGGGTGCCGACGGACGCGGGGGCCCGGTCGGCCTCACGCATGCGCAGCGCGCCGTCCTGGTGCCGGGCGTTGACCTCCTGGCCCGACGGGTGGGCCAGGCTGGTGGTCCAGGTCTGCGCGCCGCTCGTACCGGTCTCGAACGTGCCCGGTACGGCGTTGGCCGCGACCGGGACCGTCAGCGTGACCAGGGCGGCGGCCAGGGCCGTACCGGCCCGGAGCCGGAGTGGGGAATGAGTTCTCATGGAACGGACTCGCTTTCGTCGAGGGGTCACTGCCGTGGGGCGGCGTGCGGACTGCGGGTCGGGCGTGCGCCCGACCCGGCGACGGAGACTCAGGGCGTGTTGTTGGCGAGGGCCAGCAACCGGTCCGGGGCGCCGTTGAAGACGTCCCGGTCCACGTTGCCGGACACGCCGGGCACCGAGCCGGTGCTGCTGTACTGCCAGAAGGTGTACGTGCCCCAGCCTGCCGGCATGGTGCCGGCGCTGCTGGAGTACCGGGCGATCCACAGTGGATCGTTGCCGGCGAAGCCGTCGTAGTTCCCGGTGCAGGTGGTCCACCAGTCGGTGGTGCTGTAGATGAGGGCCCACCGGCCGGTCCGGTTGTGGTACTCGTTGAGGAAGTCGGTGATCCAGGCGACCATGTCCGCCTGGCTCAGCCCGTAGCAGGTGTCGCCGCTCGGGTTGTACTCGATGTCGAGCATGCCGGGCAGCGTCGTGCCGTCCGCCGACCAGCCACCGCCGTGGTCGGCGAAGAAGTCGGCCTGGGCCGCGCCGGCCGAGCTGGCGGGCTGTGCGAAGTGGTACGCGCCGCGGATGAGGCCGGCGGCGGCCGACCCGTCGTAGTTGGCGGAGAAGTTCGGGTCCTGGTACGTGGTGCCTTCGGTCGCCTTCATCATCGCGAAGCTGATGCCGGCGCCCTTGACGGCGTTCCAGTCGATCGCGCCCTGGTGGTGCGAGACGTCGATGCCCTCGGGTTCGCCGGCGGCCTGCGCGGTGCCGGTGCCGGCCCAGAGGGCCACCGCGGCCGCGACGGCGGTGAGCGCCGCGCCGAGACGTCGTCGCCCGGGGATGGACGTGCGGGTCATGTCGTGCTCCTAGGGGTAGGGAGGACCCAGGTGCGTGTTCGGAAGGGTCTCTGCGGTCGGAACGGCGACCCGTCCACCGGGGCGTGGTCGGTCCGACCGCGGCGGGGACGGGGGCCAGGTGGGCGGCTGGTGACCGGTGTCGCCGACGGAGATCGACCCTGTGCGGCGCCGGAGGGTCACGCACGCCTCCTCGGATCGATATGTCAGTGACGGTCCCAGTGGACATGATTCGTCACTTAGGCCCGATATTCCGAATTTATATACATCGATGGGAGCGGGGTTGTCCAGCCCGTGCCGGTCGAAGGAGGGGAAGACCTGAGAATCGCTGACGCTCCGGCGGCAAACGATTTCTCAGAGTGCGGCCCTGGTGAGGCGGTCGCGCCCGGCCGCAGCGGCCCGTGTGC
>JBAUUM010000741.1:0-8401 GCA_049582705.1 Actinocatenispora sp. | reverse complement strand
GTCCGGTACCGGCGCGGACGGCCTCGCCGGCGCGGGTACCGCGGTCTGCCGGCCGGCACCGCCGGTCGGTTCCACCGGTGGACGCTCGGCACCGCGGCGGACCCGGGTCCAACGCCGGCCCACCGCCCGGGGGATCTCCAGTACGGCCACCGCCAGCACCAGGTACAGCAGCAGCGCCACCCACAGGTAGCCGGGCCAGGCCAGTACCCGGCCGGCCCCGGTGGGCGACAGCGCCCGGGCGCCGACCAGGGTCGCGGGCACCAGCAGCGCGAGCAGCACGGCCAGTACCGTGCCGAGCCGGCGCCACCAACCCCCGGGCCGCGACACGTCGGCGACGAGGCGCTTCCACAGGTACCAGTGCACCGCCGCGATCAGCGCCAACGCGACGGCCACCGCAAAGAAGATCACCCGACGAACCTAGGCCCTGCCGGGAGCGGCCCGCGCGTCGGCCGTGACTGGCCCGGCCAGTGGGCCGACATTCCGGAATTGCCGCGTCGTGTGCCTCAGCCGCCGGCGAACGGTGGCAGCACGTCGACCGTGCACCCCGCCGGCAGCGGCGCGTCGCTGTCGTGCCAGGCGGTGCCGTCCACCAGGAACGACGCCACCGACAGCACCCGGCCCAGCCGGGCACCGTGCTGCGCACCGAGCCGGTCCACCAGCTCGGGCAGTGACACCGCGGGCTGCGGGACGGAGTCCGTGCCGGCGGCGGCCCGAGCGGCGGCGAAGAACCGCACCGTCACCGTGTCGGCGGGCGCGGCGGGCCGTGGGCGCGGGCCTGTGGACACGGCGGAGAGCCGGCCGCTGGTGTCAGTCATCGTCAGCCACCGATGGCCGACATCGGCCGGGACGGTTGCAGGAACGACGGGTCGTCGATGGCATGTCCCGGTGCCTTCCCCCACATCGCCGCCCGCCACAGCCGGGCGAGGTCGGCGTCGGTCGCGCCGGACCGCAGCCCGGCCCGCAGATCGGCCTCGTCCTGGCTGAACAGACAGGACCGTACCTGCCCGTCCGCGGTCAGCCGGGTGCGGTCGCAGTCACCGCAGAACGGCCTGGTCACCGACGCGATGATGCCCACCCGGGCGGGTCCGCCGTCGACCAGCCAGGTCTGGGCCGGCGCGCTGCCCCGATGGTCCGGATCCGGGGTCAACCGGTGTCGGGTGGACAGCCAGCTCAGGATCTCGTCCGCGGTGACCATCCGGTCCCGCCGCCAGCCGTGCTGCGCGTCCAGCGGCATCTGCTCGATGAACCGCAGCTGGTAACCGTGCCGCAGGGCGAAGTCGAGCAGAGCCGGCGCCTCGTCGTCGTTGCGGTCCCGCAGCAACACGGTATTGATCTTCACCGGGGTGAGCCCGGCGGCCGCGGCCGCCGCCGCCCCGGCCAGTACGTCGGGCAGCCGGCGACGGTGCGCCAGCTGCGCGAAGCGTTCCTCGTCGAGGGTGTCGAGGGAGATGTTCACCCGGTCCAGACCGGCCGCGGCGAGTGGACCGGCGAGCCGGGCCAGGCCGATGGCGTTCGTGGTGAGCGCCAACCGGGGGCGCGGCGTCAGCTCCGCGAGCGCCGTGACGAGATCGACCAGCCCGGGACGGAGCAGCGGCTCGCCGCCGGTCAACCGGAGCTGGGTGACGCCCAGGTCACGTACCGCGATCCGGGCCAACCGCGTCACCTCGTCGTCGGTGAGCAGCTCGGGCTTGGGCAGCCAGGGCAGGCCCTCGACGGGCATGCAGTACGCACAGCGCAGATTGCACCGGTCCGTCAGCGAGATGCGCAGATCGGTCGCGGTGCGCCCGTACCGGTCCTGCAGGCCGACCGTCGACGCTTGAGATGTCACGGTCCGACCGTATCTCGCCCCGCTGACAGGATCGGGATCCGTGCTGCGACGGCGGTCACCCGGCCGTGTCCGCCTCACGCGGCAGGTGCGCGTCGAGCCAGCGGGCCGTCTCCGCGTACACCCGTTCCCGGACCGGTTTGGGGGACAGGACCAGGTCGTGCATGCCGTCCGCGATCCGCAGCAGCGTGACGTGCGGACCGAGCCGGTGGCTCCACCGGGCGATCTGCTCCGCGTCGAGGACCGTGTCGACCCGCAGCGCGTCCTCGTGCCACGCGCGGGGGAACCGGCTGCCCGTGGAACACATCACCAGTACCGGGCAGCGGACGTCCATCCCGGCGTACACCCGACGGTGCGCGCGTCGCACGGCCGAGATCCACCCGGCCCGGACCGGGAACCCGTTCAGCGGCTTCCAGACCATGTCGTAGGTCCACTCGCCGTGGTGCTCGTGACTGATGCTGTACCCGTAGATGCCGGTGCCGTTGGACCGGACCACGACGCGTGGACGCAGCCTGCCGAGCACGTGCATCGCCATGGTCAGGGGCGTACGCACCAGCCAGGAGCCCTGCATGTCCAGCCACGGGCTGTTCAGTACGACGGCGTCCACAAGGTCCCGGTCGCGCACCTCGTGCGCCCACAACGCCACGATGAGCCCGCCCAAGGAGTGCGCGTTGAGGATGAGCCGGCGGGCACCGTGCTCGGAACGGATGATCCGGGCGGCCTCGGTCAGCTCGGGAAAGTACTCCCGCAGGTCGGTCACGAACCCGGGGGTCTGGTGCGGTCGCAGGGAACGGCCGTACTTGCGCAGGTCCAGCGCGTAGAAATCGGTCCCGCGGTCGGTGTGGAAGTCGGCCAGCTCGGTCTGGAAGAAGTAGTCCGAGAAGCCGTGCACGTACAGCACCGCGTCGCCGGTGGGGCGAACCCCCTCGGACGGCGGTCGGTGCACCAGCGTCGCGACGACCTCACCCTCGTCGTCGGCCGGCAGCGGGATCGTGCGGACCGTGTAGGCCGGTCCCAGCACGTCCTCGGCCGGGGGCGTCCCGTCGGGCGTGGGCGCATCGGCGTGCTGCTGCTCGCTCATGCGAAGAGTCTGCCACCCGCGCTCGGCCGCGTGCCCTGACGCAGGGGGCGGGCCGGTCAGCGACCGGCGAGCCCCAGTCTGCGCAGCAGCGGGCCCCGGCGCTCCCGCCGAGCCTGCCGTTCGGACAACTTGCGCTGTACGTCCGCCTTCGCCTTGCGACCCGCCCACTGCCGCGCGTCGTCGAAATAGCTCTTCGGGTCGCGCAGCAGCTTGGCCACGCGGTCGCGTGGACTCTGCTCAGACTCGCTGTACACGATGGTCAGCCGCTCCGTCCCACGTGTGCCGCCGGCACGCCCGTCGTCACCGGTCCTGCCGGCCGTCCGGGGTGTGCCGTGCTCGTTGCCGTGACGCTGGAGGGCTGGATGTCGCACAGGCTGACGCTGGTCCACCGGCCGGTCCGTCGCACGATGCTCCACGGGGCCGGGGCCGGCGGGTGTCCCGGGGACCGGGCCGTCGGTGAAGGGGTGTCCGGTCACGGGGTTCATCGGGGGCTGCCCGGACGCGGCATGCCCACGGGAGCCAGCGGCTCCCCGGGTGCGCTCGTAGGGCTCGTCGCTGGACCAGGACGGCCCGTTCTGGCTCGCCATGGGACCCCCATCCAGAACTGGCTCGAATCCAGCGTGCCATGGCGCACAGTCCGGCGCCAGCACACGACCCTCACTCTGGGTTTCCCCACGACGTTAATCGACAACTCTCGGCGCAACTGTCCGAGATCCGTCAGCGCAGCATCTTGAAAACGATCCGAATGTGTGATCCCCGGAGAGTGAAGGGTCCATTCCGTACCGTCATGGCACCTTATCAGCGGTTCAGTCCCGCGGCCAGGAGTTCGGCGAGCAGCCGCACCAGTTCCACGTCCTGCTCGTGCAGCTGTCCACAGGTCTCGGCGTCGACGGTGAGGATGCCGAACTGTTCACTTTCAGTTACGACCGGGACTACAACCAGCGATCGGTGTCGATGGGCTTCGATCTCCCAGCCGGGGGGCGCCGCGTGGGTCAGGTCCGGGTAGAAGCCGTCGGTGTCGGTGTCCATCAACCGGAACGCCTCGTTGCCCAACGGCGTACCGGCCAGGAACTCCACCGTGCCCGGTTCCGCCCGGCCGTAGTAGCCGCCGAGTGCCAACCGGCGCCGGCCGTTCACGATCCGGAAGAAGCAGGCCCGGACCGCGTCCGCCTCGACCAGCTCGGTGGCCGCCGAGAGCACCACCTGGAGCGTCTGCCCCTGCAACCGGTCCAGCTCAGCGGATCGCGGCCGGGCGTCGGTGATCTCACCGAGCAGGTACGCCAGCGGGGTCAGCACCCGCCCGACCACCAACCGCATCTGCTGGGTGGAACGCTCGGCGATCTGCCGTGCGTCCGCGGCCCGCCCGGACGCGGCGCGTTCCGCGAACATCGGCAGGCCGACCGACGCGGCGGTGAACAGCGCGGCCAACGTCAGGACAGCCCAGAACTGCCAGCCGACCAACCGGCCGGTCAGCGATCCGAACGCGAAAGCGGCCACCGCACAGCACACCGCGACAACGCGGTACCGACGGACTAGCCAGGACGAAAAATCCGACATGGTGCCACACAGCGTAGCGGCCACATGCGACAGGAGTCAGTACCGAGTTCTGCGAGGAGCGTCACGCAAGATCGGCACCCACCACAATGGATGACCACGACCGGTGGCCGCCGGAGTTGACCTCGGTCAATCTTCCACCGGGCCATGTTCCGCGTTGCGGTGATTGAGAGTGGCTCCGAGCGGTAAGAAATAAGGTATGAAACCGGTTCGGACGCTCGCCCACGCCATGCTCGCCTCGGTCTTCATCGCCGGCGCCGCCAGGACCCTGCGGGACCCCGAGCGCGCGGTCCAACGGGCCACGCCCATCAGCGACCGCATCACCCCGATGCTGGAGAAGTCCGCACCCTGGGTGCCGACGACGCCGGCCGCGCTGGTCCGGGCGAACGCCGGTCTGCAACTGGTCGGCGGGCTGCTCCTGGTCACCGGCAGGGCGCCCCGGCTGGCGTCCGTGGCGCTGGCCGGTTCGCTGGTACCCAGCACCATCGCGAGCCATCCGTACTGGCGGGCGGGCGACGTCGACGAGCGGGCGAGCGAACGCAAGGACTTCATGAAGAACCTGGCGCTGCTCGGCGGGCTGCTGCTCGCCGCGGTCGACACCCAGGGGCGGCCCGGACTGCGGTGGCGGGCGAGTCACGTCAGCCGGCACGCCAGCCGCAAGGTCAAGCGGGCCCGCAAGGGCGCCGGGCGTACCGCGCGCAGCGCCCGCCGCCAGGCCCGTACGGCCGCCACCGCAGCGTCGGTCGGGCGTCGACTGCCCCGGTAGCCCCACGGCGACCCAGTTCGGGCGTCGCCGGTGACCGGGCGGGGCGGACCGTCCGCCGGACGCGCGTTCCGGCGGGAGGCGCCGACCGGTCGATCGGGGCCGCCGGCACCCGTGATCGGCTACGCTTCGCGGGCATGGCGATAGTGGGGCACCGAATCGCGATGGTGGTGGTCGTCGGCCGGGGCGGCGCGATACTGCTCCAGCTCCGCGACCCGGACGCACGGGCCGATCCGAACCGCTGGTCGCCGCCGGGCGGCCACATCGAGGCCGGCGAGTCTCCGGAGGAGGCGGCCCGCCGCGAACTCACCGAGGAGACCGCGCTGACCGCGGCCGGTGACCTCGAACTGCTCTGGCACCACACCCAGCCGGACCGCTGCGTGCCCGACCGCCTGGTCGAATTCCACGTGTACTGCACCGCGATCCCGGCGACGCAGCAGGACGTCGTGCTCGGCGAGGGTCAGGCGATGGAGTTCGTCCCCGCCGAGAAGGTGCCCGATCTCGACCTGACGGACGTCGCGGTACGGGTGCTCCCCGACTTCCTGGCCTCCGACACCTACCGCCGGCTGGCCGCTGCCGTCGCGTGACGGCCGGCCCGGCGGGTCGTGGCCAGGCCGGGTCGGCGCCGAACGCCCGCCGACCCGGTGACCGGGCCGGCGGGTGGTGGCCCGTACGGCACGGAAACCGGGTCGTCGGGTCAGTACTGGGCGACCGGCGGCTCGGGGACCGGCCACAGGGGCGGGAACGCCAGGTGCTCCGCCAGGTAGTCGGCCACCGGCCGATTGGAGCCACGCAGCATTCCGGCGTACTCCTGACGGGTCCGCCGTTCGGTCTCCAGGATCTGGGTGACTTGGCCGGTCGGCGCGCCGCCGAGTTCCAACAGGCTGTGCACCTGCTGGACGGACTGCCACCAGCGGCGGTACGCGTCCATCAGGCCGCTGGTGATCAGCGGCGGGTCGTCGTGCACCGGGATGACCGGCGATCCGCCGGCAGGCTCCGTCGCGACGATGCTCATCTGCGCTCCCCCCAAATGTCCCGGCCCCGACGGGTGGGATGGCGCCGGCGCGGCTCCGCCCCCGGAGCTGCGTCCCGGCCTGCCATCGAGCAGTGCCCACCCGTTCGGCACCGGACCAACACGGTGCTGCTGTCCCCGCGGATCTGCCGGTGCAGCTCGCGGTCATACGCCTGCGACCCGCGTGCCCGAGCGCTCGGGCAGCCATGCCGCATGGTACGTCGTGTCAGCTGTCGACACCATAAGCCAGCTCGCGCCGGCACGGGTGCCGCGGTGACCATGATGGAGGGAGGAACGCCTCGACGGTCGGCTCCGTGTCTGCCGTACGACGTCGGATGCGTTCACCCACCCCGATCTGGTCACGCCCCGGAACGCGCCGGTCACGATGATCCGCGACCAGACGTCCCGTCCGGCAGCGTAGCCGGTACCCGCCACTGCGGCCCACCCGTAATTCCCGTGGACAGTTCACAGTGGACACACGATCACGGACAGTTCACCCACTCATCCGTACCGTCCGCGAAGACCTGGTGTTTCCACACCGGAAGCTGCGCCTTCACCTCGTCCACCAGTCGCCGGCACGCGTCGAACGCGGCGCCGCGGTGCGCACAGGACACCGCCACGACCAGGGCCGCGTCGCCGATCCGCAGCGGACCGACCCGGTGCCCCACCGCCACCGCGTGCAGCTCCGGATCGGTGGACACCAGGTCGTCCGCGACCCGGGCCAGTACGTCCGCGGCGCTCGGATGCGCCTCGTAGGTCAGCTCCCGGACCGCGCGGCCACCGTCGTGGTCCCGTACCACCCCGGCGAACGACACCACCGCGCCGGCCGCCCGACGCGCGACCGCCTGCTCGAACTCGGCGGTGACCAGCGGTTCCGCGGTCACCTCGGCGCGTACCACGGTCCCCGCGGTGGTCACGGCCGCTCCCCGGGTCCCAGCGGGAACGGCAGCAGCTCGACGGTCGCGCCCACCCGTCCGGTGGTGCCCGGCGGGACGACCACGAAGCCGTCCGCCCGGGCGACCCCGCGCAGCATCGCCGACCCGGCGTGGGACAGCGGATAGGCCAGGCCGTCCCGCTCGATCCGGGCCAACGCGAGGTGGGTGTCCGTACCCCGGCCGACCACGTCCGCGCCCAGCCGGACATGACGCAGCTCCGGCAACGGCCGCCCGGACAGGCCCGCGACCAGCGGCCACACCAGGGACAGCAGGCCGATCACCGCCGACTGCGGGTTGCCCGGCAGGCCCGCCAGGAACCGGCCGCCGGGCAGCTTCGCCAGCAGCATCGGGTAGCCCGGACGGACGGCCACGGTGTCCACGATGTACTCGGCGCCCAGCTCCGCCAGGGCCGGATGCAGATGGTCCACCGGGCCCCGCATCGTGCCGCCGGTGGTGCAGATCAGTTCGGCGTCCGCCGCCGCGGAACGGATCGCCGCGACGTGCGCCTCCAGCGTGTCCGCCACCGGCGCGGCCGCGGCGGAAACCGTTGGTGCGGCACCGATCCGTGTCAACCAGCCCGGCAGTTGGGGGCCGAGCGAGTCGCGTACCCGACCGGCACCTGGTACTCCCGAGGTGGCCAGCTCGTCGCCGAAGACCAGCACCGTGGCGCGGGGCGGTCGGCGGACCAGCAGCGTGTCGTGCCCGCACTGGGCGGCGACACCGATCACGCCCGGCGTCACCGGAGTGCCGGCCGGCAGCAGTTCCTCGTCGGCGGCGGCCTCCTCACCGATCCCGCGCCACTCCGGGCTCGGCCGGTCCCGCGGCCGGCCGGTGACCGTGCCGTCGGCGCTGGTCGTACTGTCCTCCAGCCGGATCACGTACTCGCTGTGCTCGGGCACCATCGCGCCGGTGGCGATCTCGACGGCCGCGCCGGGCTGCAGGGGCGGCGGCTGCTGGCCGGCGAGTACCCGGCCCACGATCCGCCACGGGCCCGGACCACGCACCGCGAATCCGTCCACACTGGACGTGGGAAAGGCCGGCAGCGCGATCCTGGTACGCAACGGCTCCGCCAGCGTGCATCCGTCCATATCGGACAGCGGTAGCTCGATCGGCTCCGGGCCGGCGACGCCGGCGGTGTGCGCCGCGGCGCGGGCACTGGGCCAGTCGGGCTTGACCAGGTGCCCGGTCGCCGTCGTGGCGGGCGGCCCGGCCGGCACGGACACCGTCACGT
>JBAUUM010000740.1:0-1742 GCA_049582705.1 Actinocatenispora sp. | reverse complement strand
CGGTGTGCCCGCGCCCCGGGCGGCGGCCGCGGCGGCGTTCGCGCACGGCCTGGCGGGTCGGCGGGCGGCGGTCGGAGGGCCGGTCACCTCGGAACTCGTCCGGGCAGCCCTGCGCCCGGTGGTGGGTGCGTTGACCGGATCGAGGGACGCGACGCAGAAGTGGCCTGTTTCACACGGCCATGATTTTGCGGACTGAGGGTAGTCGGCCGATTCCGGAGCAGCGGGGACAGGACGCGCGGCAACAGTACAGCTCGCAACTACCCATGGTGTTCGTCCGGCCGGTCGGAGCGGCCCTTCGGCACGTGGTCGGGTGGACGCCACCGCCCTGACTAGGCACTATGGATGCTGTCTGACGGACAGTACTGAAGCTTGCACACACAGGTTCCACAGTTCGTGACGGTGACCGCCCGGTCTGGGGGGTTCGGGTGGTCACCGCCCGACACGCCACGTGGAGCCAACTGGGGAGGGAAGCGGGTGGCCGCCGCGGGCGTCGGCGGTGGCCCCCGCAACCTGGGAGACTTGCCCCATGTGGCAGGCCGAAGCGCTCATCGATCTGGACGCGGTAGCGCAGAACGTGACATATCTCCGTGGGCTGTCCGCCGCTGACATCATGGCCGTGGTCAAGGCCGACGGGTACGGGCACGGCGCCGTACCGGTCGCCCGCGCCGCCCTCGCCGGCGGCGCCACCTGGCTCGGCGTGACCAGCCTCGACGAGGCGTACGCGCTGCGCGACGCCGGCATCCGGGAACCGGTCCTGGCCTGGTCCGTGTCACCCGGCACCCCGACCGCGGACGCCGTACGCAGGGAGATCGACCTGTCCGTCGGCGGCACCACACAGCTGTCCGAGGTGGTGGCCGGCGCCCGCGAGGCGGGCCGCCCCGCCCGCGTCCACCTCCGGGTCGACCTCGACGACGTGGGTGCGCGGCGGGGGAGCCCCGGCGGCCCCGACCCGGCCGTCGCCGACGGATCACCCGACGGCTGGTCCGACCTGGTCGTCGCCGCGGCCAAGGCGCAGGCCGACGGCACCGTCGACATCGTCGGCGCGTGGGGCGACCTGGACTGCGGCGCCACACCCGGCCATCCCGACGTGGACCGGCGGCTGGCCGCCTTCCGCGACGCCCTCACCGGTGCAGAGCGCGCCGGGCTGCGCCCGAGGCTGCGCCACGTCGCCAGCTCGGCCGGCCTGCTGACCCGCCCCGACACCCACTTCGACCTGGTACGCGCCGGGATCGGCTGCTACGGCTACTCGCCGGTGGCCGAACCGTCCACCCGGGCCGGGCTGCGACCCGCCATGACGCTGCGCGCCCGGGTACTGCTGGTCAAGCGGGTGTCCGCCGGCCAGGGCGTCTCGTACGGGCTCACGTACACGACCAGTCGCCCCGCCACACTGGCCGTCGTGCCGGTCGGGTACGCCGACGGCGTGCCCCGCGGTGCCAGCGGCATCGGCCCGCTCCTGCTCGGCGGCGCACGCCGTACCGTGGCCGGCCGGGTCTGCATGGACCAGTTCGTGGTGGACGTCGGCGACGACCCGGTGGCCGAGGGGGACATGGCCGTACTGTTCGGGCCGGGCAGCCAGGGCGAGCCGACCGCAGACGACTGGGCGTCGGTGCTGTCCACTACCAGCTACGAGATCGTGAGCCGGATCGGACCGCGGGTACGGCGCCGGCACGTCGGGGCCGCCGCGGTGCCGACCGCCGGGGTGGCCGGATGACCGCACCGCAGCGGCGCCGCCGGGCGCGTAC
>JBAUUM010000739.1:0-9377 GCA_049582705.1 Actinocatenispora sp. | reverse complement strand
TCGCGGCGATCGCCTTCGGCCCGGTCGGCGGCGTCAGCTCACCGGCGGCGGAGGCCCGAATGGCCTCGTACCAGCCCAGGTCCTCCTCGTTCCAGAGCCGGGTGACCTCGGTCATCATCCGTAGGCTGAAGCCACGGACGCCCTCGTCCGGCTCCGGGCGCAGCGGCCGACCGTACCGTACGACGATCTTCGGCCGGCCCGGACGCGGCCAGTTGCGGCCCCGCGGCATCGCGCCGTACGTGCCGCGCAGCGAGATCGGTACGCACGGGATGCCCTTGCCGATGCACAACGCGGCGGTGCCCAGCTTGAACGGGTTCATCCAGCCGTCCTGCGACCGGGTGCCCTCCGGGAACAGCAGCAGGCTCCACGCGTCGTCGACGAGCTTGCCGGCCAGACCCCGCAATCGACGGGAACCGTACCGCTCGACCGGGAACGTGTTGAACACCAGCGCGGAGGTGAACGCGCGCCACCGAGCGTCGAAGAAGTAGTCCGCGGCGGCACCGACGGCCAGCCGGTCGGTGAACCGGCCGGGCAGCGAGCCCAGCACCAGGGGAGTGTCCAGGTGACTGGAGTGGTTGGCGATGAAGACCACCGGGCCACGCAGCCCGTCCAGGTACTCCAGGCCCTCCACGGTCACCCGGGTCTGGCTCCAGGTCACCGGCTTGAGCAGGCCGCGCTGGATGGCGTTGCGCACGATCCCGGTGACGGGCGTGCGGGCCCACGCGGTCGGGAACTCCTTCGGCTCGACCTTCTCGGCCCACTTCTCCGCCGTCCGCGGGGTACGGGACCGGCCGCGCCAGTCCCTGCCCCGGGCCAGGAGCTTGGCCTCACTGATCAAACCCATCTCGTGCTCCTAACGCACATCAGCCAGTGTCAGCGGAGGCATGTGCAGGTAGCTGATCTCCGGGCTGGTACCGACCGTGTGCTTGGCCATCTCCAGCGCGTCGCCGAGCGTGGAGGCGGTACGGAAGCCGAGCCGGGCCGCGGTGCTGCGGTCGGCGCCCACGAAGATCACGTCACCCAGGTGCTCCATCGCGTGCGCGGCCCAGTACCACATGTAGAACGGGTGCACGCCGTGGTAAGCGTAGGAGTTGCGGTACAGGTGGATGTACCACTCGTCGGTCGCGAACTGCTTCTCGTACTTCGCTTCCAGCTGCGCCGGGTCGGTCGTCTCCGCCAGCACCTCTTCGAAGAAGTCGATGTAGCTGGGGTGGTGCACCGGGTGGAACTCGTTGGGCATCGGGTGGTAGAAGATGCCCACGCCGCCCTGCCGTACGACCGGCTGGTTCAGGTACATGTTGAACTGGTAGCCGAGACCCATCGACGTCACCAGGATCGGGTTCATGATCGAGTTGACGTTGTAGGGGCAGATGAACGGCACGCCGAAGATGCCGATGTCGGCCTGTCCGTTGACCTCGACCCGCTGCTGCTGGTGCACCTTCTCCAGGGTCAGCGGGTGCACCTGGCTGGGCGCGCCGGCGTTGATCCCGGTCACCTGGTAGGGGGCGTACGAGGACTGCCAGACCTTGCGCCGCATCTTCGTCGGCAGCATGTCGTTGGCCCGCTTCACCGCCAGGTACGACGCCTGGTCCTTGAGGTTCCACTCCCACTCGCGCTTGTTCAGGAAGCCCATCGCGGACGGGAACGACTCGTTGTTGAGCGTCGTCTCGATGGTGAACACCTTGACGTGCCCGCCGAGCAGGTCCGCCATCCGGTTGTACGAGTGGTGCATCGCCGAGTTCGGCGGGTCGTTGAACGACCGGGAGTGCCGCAGCGTGTGCGAGTTGTGGTGGTGCCGCAGGCTGTTGTAGCTGGCCAGCCCGACCGACACCGACTTCGGACCGCCGGACATCGCGGTGAGGTTGATGTTGACGTAGATCAACAGGTCGGACTCGACGGCGCGCTTGTTCAGCTCGACGTCCTCGCCCTGCTCGGTCTTGCCGAGGTTGATCAGGTTGTCGTGGTCCTCGGCGTCGTGGTTGCGCAGGTGCTCCGGGAAGAACGCGCGGAACACCCGCTCACCGACGGCCCGCTTCAGCTCCGAGGGGGTCATCCGACGGTGCAGCGCGTTCGCGGCGACCAGTTCCACGTCGTCGACGCCCTTGCGGGCGGCCAGCTCCAGGACGTGCTCCAGGATGCGCTGCCGGATGTCCGGCGTCTGCATCTGCGGCAGCGGCAGGGAGATGTCGTCGAACGCGATGGTCAGCTTCATGCCGGGGCGCAGCAGCTCCGGCAGCGGTTCCATCCCGTGCGGGTGCAGCAGCGCGTGCCGGATCGCCGCGTTGGTGTCCCGGATCCCCGGCAGCGAGTCCGGCGGGTAGATCACCCGACTGCCCAGCGGCAGCTGCTCCAGCCGGAAACCCTCACCCTGGTGGATCAGCAGCGGTGGGGTCCGCTCGTCGACCTCCAGTACGAAGCCTGGCCTACTCACGCGGACGCCCTCCCGTTGCTCACCACGAACACGTACTCGTTGGTCTTCATTGCCGCATCACTGCTGGTCCGGGTCGAAGGCGACCTTGACGGTGCCCAGCCGGCCCGCGGCGAACGCGTGCCCGATGGCGTCCCGCCAGCGGCTCAGCGGATAGATCGCGTCCACGTAGCCGTCCAGGGGCGCGCCGCCCGCCAGCGCGATGGCCTCGGTGAAGTCGCCGGCCCGCCCGTCGGAGCGGGTCGACTCCTCGGCCGCGTTCGGCACGTCGGCGGTCAACTGCGCGGGTCCGCCGTGGTCGGACGCGTACGCGCCGACGAGCTGCAACTCCCGGTACCACAGCGGGGTCAGGTCGATGCCGGTGTTGGGCATGCCCGAGACGACGACCGTACCGCCCGCGCGGACCAGCCGCAGCGCGGTGGACAGGCCGGCGCCGCCGCCGGTGCACTCGAACGCCACGTCGGCGCCGCCGAGCAGGAACTCGTCGCCGATCTCCGGCCGCTGCAGAGAGCCGCCGGTGGCCCGACGTAGCGCGCGCGGCGCCCGCTTGGGCTCGAACACCTCGGTGGCGCCCAGTTCCATGGCCCGCGCCCGCTGGTGACGGTGCTTGGCGACCACGTAGATCGGCCCCGCCTGGGTGAACTCGCGCAGCGCCAGAAGCGTGAAGAGCCCGACGGTGCCGGCGCCGATCAGCAGTACCGAGGCGCCCGCCGGCACCGGTACCCGCCGCACCGAGTGCACGGCGCAGGCGATCGGTTCGACCAGTACGGCACGCTCGTTGCTCAGCGTGTCGGGCACCGGGTGCAGCTGGCTGGCGTGCGCGACCAGCTGCCGGCTCCACCCGCCGCCCGTGTCGGAGCAGTACCCGGTCTGCAGGCCGGCCGAGACACCGCCGCCGGTGATGTGGTCGCACCGGCTCTGCCGGCCGGTCTCGCACCACACGCAGGGCCGTACGCCGCGCGGTCCGCAGGACAGCACGGGGTCCATGACGACCCGGGTGCCCTTCGGCAGGTTCGGCAGCTCGTCGAGCGTCTCGGCGACCACCTCGTGCCCCGGCACGAACGGCATCGAGATCATCGGCGTGAGGTAGGGCGAGTTGCGGCCGTTGAGCAGCCCCAGGTCGGAGCCGCAGATGCCGGACAGCAGTGGCTTGAGACGGGTCCAGTCCCCACCGGGGCGGCGCGGCTCGGACCGGTTGGTCAGCCGCAGCGGGGCGACGTTGCCGGCGATCAGGCCGGCCATCCGGCCGCCGATCTTCGTGCTGGTCGCGGTGCGGGTCGCCAGGTAGCGACCGGGGGACCGGTGGTACTCCAGGGCGAGGATCACCGGGTCACCTCCGGCACGTCGCTCGGGTTGGCGGTGCGGCCGCCGACCGCCACCTGACCCCAGCTACCTGCCAGCAGGCTGTCGCGACTGGTTTCCATCAGAGCCTCCACCGGGCCGCTGGTGTGTCGACCCCACTGCTGGATGGTCCACTTCTTCCGTTTGGCGTGCTGGTACAGCTTCGGGTCGGGGTTCACCGCGTTGGCGAATCCGACGGCCTCCAGCAGCGGACGGTCGGAGAAGCTGTCCCCGTACGCGTAGGAGCGGCTCAGGTCGACGCCACGCTGCTCCGCGTAACGTCGCAGCCACGCCGCGCGCGCCTCGCCGACCAGCGGCGGGGTGTCCAGATAGCCGGTGAACCGGCCGTTGGCCACGTGCAGGCGGCTGGCCACGATGTCGTCGAACAGCGCCGCCAGCGGCTCCACCAGGACGTCGACCGCGCCGGTGATCAGCACGGTGCGGTGGCCGGCCGCCTTGTGTCGCCGGACCTGGCGGATCGCCTCCGGCAGCGCGCGGCGCAGCAGCGCGTCGCCGAGCCGGTCGGCGACCAGTCGGCGCAGTTCGTCGGCGTTGGCGCCCTCGTAGCGGCGCAGGAAGGTACGGACGAAGTCACCCCGGTCCCGGCGCTCGGCGCGCAGGTAGCGCGGCATCGACGCGGACAGTTCGGCGAGCTCGCCCCACCAGCCGGTCTTCGTCTTGCCGGCGAGCCGGGCCCACAGGTACGCCTCGATCATGTTGGAGGCGATGACCGTGCCCTCCAGGTCGAACGCGGCCAGCACGTTGTCCGCGGCGGGCAGGTCGAGCGACTTGTTCGGCCGCCGCCCACCGCTGCGGGCGCCGGCGGCGCGCATCGTGGCGGTCACCGCCGGGAAGTGCACGTCCTGCAGGTAGTGCCGCCAGTCGATGGCCCGCGGGTCGAACCCGTCGCGTTCCCGACGGTCCGCGGGCAGCGTCTCGTGCAGCGCCAGCAGCCGGTCGTCGGTGTAGATGACCTCCGCCTCGGTGTACACGCCGTACAGGTCGGAGTACTTGCGCAGGAACTCCAGCTCCCGCTGCTTGCGGTGCACCTTGGTCATCCAGTCCCGGGTGCGTTCCGAGGCGGGCAGCCGCAGCAGCGCCTGTTCGGCGACCGAGGTGGCCCGCTCGCCGGTGCGCAGCAGGCGCTCGACCTGCCGGCTGCCGGGGAACTTCCAGATCGGCACCTTGATCTCGCCGCGGCCGCCGTCGGGCATCGGGTGCTGCTCGAAGTAGGTCCGGACGTTGTCGTACATGAGCCGGAAGTGCAGTGGGTTCGAGTGCCCGGAGCCGACGTGGAAGTACTGGATGTCGCCCGGTTCCGCGGGGGCGTCGGCGACCGCGAGCGTCGCGTTGACCACCAGGTCGACCGGGATCACGTCCAGTACGCCGTCCGGCAGGCCGGGGAACTCCTGCAGGATGCCTCGGCCGTACGCGAGGATGATCGGGTCGGCCATCTTGAAGCCGTCGATCCACCCGGGGTACGGGGTGTTCAGCGCGCTCTCCACGATCGCGGGTCGCACGATCGACAGCTGGCGGTCGGCGCCGCCCCACATCTGCTCGGCGGCGCGTTCGCCCAGGGCTTTGGTGAACGTGTACACGTCCGGCCAGCCGAGGCTGCGGGCACGCAGCCGGCCGTAGTCGATCAGCCGCTGCGCCACCCACTCCTTGCGGGCCTCCTCGGCGGCGAGCGCCGTGGACTGCGGGCCGGCCTTGCCGTGGTCGGCGCGCGCGTCGGCGAGTGCCTTGCGCAGTGCCTCGGGGCGGCGCGAGTCGCTCTCCGCCTCGTCCCGGGCGGCCATCGCGGAGCGCAGTTCGGTGCGCCAGTCGACGGTGTGGTCGAGCGATGCCTCGGGCACGACGCCCTTGCGGGCGCCGGCGACGTACGCGGTCGAGATGTGGACGACGTGCGGCGTGGTGCCGGTCGCGTCGATCGCCTCGTACAGGTTGACCACGCCCGAGACGTTGGTGCTGAACGCGTCGTCGATCGGCGGGTCGAACGAGACCGTCGACGCGCAGTGGATGACCACGTCCAGGTCGTCGGGCAGTACCGGCGGGCTGGACAGGTCGCCTTCGACGACCCGGACCCGTTCGGCGGCGGTGCTGGTGACGACCTCGTCGCCGACCCGTTCACGCCACCGGCTGAACACCGGCTTGCGCAGCATGCTGGTGAGCCGCTGCTGGGCGGAGGTGTTGCCGCGCCGCCGGATCAACACCGACACCCGGGTGTCCGGGTAGTCGGACAGCAGCTTCTCCAGGGTCGCCTGGCCGAGGAAGCCGGTGGCCCCGGTCAGCAGTATGTGTGCACCGGCCAGCCGTTCCGCTGGGCCGTCGACTGCACCGGCCCGGCCCGTTGCCCGACCGTTGTGGTCGTCCGCCACCTGCGCCCTCCCGGCATGTTGTCAGTGCACCTGCCACGGCCCCGGCGGGGCGCGTTCTCATGGCCACGACACGGTATACGTTCGCCGGGTGGTGGCCGCATGGCGGGTTGCCGTCAGTAGTCGCTCCGTGCAAAGCCCGAGTCACTACCGGTCGCCACCGCCGGCTGTCATTCTCCGGCACGCCCAACCCGCCGGTGCGTCGCGTGCCCGCGTCGCGGTCGATGATGCCCCTTGCGTGTCGTACCTGCTGACAGGCTGCCCGCAACCGCCGCGGGTGGGTAGCGGAACGGGTCAGGTGGGACGCGGTTCACGTGCGATGCCGGCCGGTACGTGCGTGGCGGTCCGGTCACTCACCGCGTTGTCTGGCTGCGCGGCCGGTACCGGGCCACGGTCACGGGTGCGGAACAACAGCACCAGGGCGGCGATCCAGACCGCCGCCGCACCGGTCATGTGCAGGCCGACGAGCAGTACCGGCAGGTGGGTGAAGTACTGCACGAACCCGATCGCCCCCTGCGCCAGTTCGATCCCGACCAGCCACAGCGCGGCGCGTTGGAGTCGGTGCGGGGACTGCGCGGCGCGCAGCGCGAACCAGGTCGCCACGGACAGGCCGACCAGCAGCATCACCAGGTCGGTGTGGAGCTGCGCGACGCTGCCGGGAGCCAGTCCGGTGCGTCGGGCGTGCGCGTCGCCGGCGTGCGGGCCGGACCCGGTCGTCACGGTCCCGGCGGCGAGTACCAGCACGGTCACCGCGCTCAGCAGGGCGATCAGCGTCCGCAACGGCGGGCTGACCTCGGCGCGGGCCGGTTCGTCGCCCTCCCGGGTGCGCCACCACAGCGCGAACGAGACGGCGATGATCAGCACGGTGAACAGGAAGTGCGCCGCGACGGTCCACGGGTTGAGGTGGCTGAGCACGGTGATTCCGCCGATGACCGCCTGCGCGGGGATGGTGGCGCCGTTGGCCACGGCGAGCCAGATCACCGACCGCCGACGGTGCTGGGCGAGCACCGCCGCGAGGAACGTCGCCACCACCACGATCCCGACCGCGAACGTGAGCATCCGGTTGCCGAACTCGACGTAGCCGTGGATGCCGTACGCGGCGGTGTTGTGGTACGAGGCCTCGGTGCACCGGGGCCACGTGGGGCAGCCCAGCCCGGATCCGGTGAGCCGTACGGCACCGCCAGTGACGACGAGGAGGACGTTGACCGCGACCGAGGCGAGGGCGAGGCGGCGGATCGTCGCTGCGGAGAGGCGCAGCCGGTACCCATTCACCAGGCCATCGTAGGTGAGCAGGTTCTACGCCTTGTAGGAGGTCCACGGGGCATCGGAATAGGTGAGGCTATCCTCAGTGTCTGGTTTCACTACGGGGGGTGTTTGCACGCGGTCGCCGAAATACGTCACACTGGTGTTGTGAAAAACGCGGCCAGCTTGTCCCCGGACCCCGGGGTGCGCCTGGCCGGCTCGCCAGAGGCCGGTGTGGACGGGCGTGCCCGGGACGGGCGCACCCGTGACGCGGTGACCCGGCTGCTGCTCGAGCGGGGCCCGCTCACCGCGGCCGAGCTGGGGCACGCGCTGGGGGTCAGCGCGGCCGGCATCCGCCGGCACCTGGACGCGATGCTCGCCGACGGCCTGGTCGCCGACCGGGACCGGGTCGTACGCGGCCGGCGTGGCCGGGGCCGTCCGGCCCGCGAGTTCACGCTGACCGAGTCCGGCAGGCTCACCTGCGGCCGGCACACCTACGACGACCTGGCCGCCGCCGCGCTGCGTTGGATCTACCGGCAGGGCGGGGTGGACGCGGTGTCCGAGTTCGTCGCGAACCAGGTCTCGGCCCTGGAGGACCGGTGCCGGGCCGCGATGGAGGACGCCGGGGAGGACCCGCTCGACCGTGCCGAAGGGCTGGCCCGGGCGCTGTCCGCCGAGGGATACGCCGCCAGCGCCTCCGCGCTCGCCGCGGGCGGGCAGCTGTGCCAGCACCACTGCCCGGTGGCGCACGTGGCCGCCGAGTTCCCGCAGCTGTGCGAGGCCGAGACCCAGGTGATCAGCCGGCTGGTCGGCACCCACGTCCAGCGGCTGGCCACCATCGCCAACGGCGACGGGGTGTGCACCACCTACATCCCCGGCCCGCGATTGCCGGACGACACAACGGGTAGGGCCAGACAGTCGGGCACCACCCGGCCGACCGGGACGACTGCTCCACCCGTCACCACCCGGCGGCCGATGGTCGCCGGGCCGGGCACCGGGCCCGGGAACACCCGGGACGGACGAAACACGCAGGACGAACAGTCGCCGCAGGACCGTCGCTCGCACGCGGAGCACGGCACGGCGAGCCATGAACAGGACGACGCTGATCCGGTGAGGATGCGATGACGGCAGAGACGACCAACCAGGCGCCGGTCGAGACACTCGATCCGATGGCCGCGCAGGCCGAGGAACTCGAGCGGATCGGGCGCTACCAGTACGGCTGGGCCGACTCCGACGTGGCCGGCGCGGCGGCCAAGCGCGGCCTCTCCGAGGCCGTCGTTCGCGACATCTCGGCCAAGAAGAGCGAGCCGGAGTGGATGCTCAACCGGCGGCTGAAGGGCCTCAAGCTGTTCGGGCGCAAGCCCATGCCCAGCTGGGGCGCCGACCTGTCGGACATCGACTTCGACAACATCAAGTACTTCGTCCGGTCGACCGAGAAGCAGGCCACGACCTGGGACGAGCTGCCCGCCGACATCAAGAACACCTACGACAGGCTGGGCATCCCGGAGGCCGAGAAGCAGCGGCTGATCGCCGGCGTCGCCGCCCAGTACGAGTCCGAGGTGGTGTACCACCAGATCCGTGAGGACCTGGAGGAGCAGGGTGTCATCTTCCAGGACACCGACACCGCGCTCAAGGAGCACCCGGAGCTGTTCGAGGAGTACTTCGGCACGGTCATCCCGACCGGGGACAACAAGTTCGCGGCGCTCAACACCTCGGTGTGGTCCGGTGGCTCGTTCATCTACGTGCCGAAGGGCGTGCACGTCGACATCCCGCTGCAGGCCTACTCCCGGATCAACACCGAGAACATGGGCCAGTTCGAGCGGACGCTGATCATCGTCGACGAGGACGCCTACGTGCACTACGTCGAGGGCTGCACGGCGCCGATCTACTCCTCGGACTCGCTGCACTCGGCGGTCGTGGAGATCATCGTCAAGAAGGGCGGCCGCTGCCGCTACACGACCATCCAGAACTGGTCGAACAACGTCTACAAC
>JBAUUM010000738.1:0-2308 GCA_049582705.1 Actinocatenispora sp. | reverse complement strand
GCCGTGCCGCACGCCCCGGCCGTCCCGGCAGCGGTCCCGGTCGTCCCGGACCGGAGCCTCGCCTGGCCCCGGGGCGCGGCGTGGGCGCGGCTCGCGCTCTGCGGCGTGACCTGGCTCGGCGTGTACAACGTGGCCCTCAACGAGGGCGAGCGCCGGGTCGACGCCGGCACGGCGGCCATGCTGGTCAACGTCGGTCCGATCCTGCTGGCCGTCCTGGCCGGGCTGCTGCTGCGGGAGGGCTTCCCGCGCCGGTTGCTGGTCGGTACGGCGGTGGCGTTCGTCGGCGTCGTGGTCATCGGGCTCGCCACCTCCACCCGCCAGGGCGCCGACTGGACGGGTGCCGCGCTGTGCGTCGTCGCCGCCGTCGGGTACGCGATCGGGGTGGTCGCGCAGAAGCCGGTACTGCGGGACGTCTCGGCGCTGCGGGTCACCTGGCTGGCCAGCGCGGTCGGCGCGGTCTGCCTGCTGCCGTACACGCCCGGCCTCGTCCGCGAGCTGACCGCGGCCGGCCCGGCCGACGCCGCCTGGGTGCTCTACCTGGGCGCGGGGCCGACCGCGCTGGCGTTCACCACCTGGGCGTACGCCCTGGCCCGGACCAGCGCGGGCAAGCAGGGCTCCACCACGTACCTGGTGCCGCCGCTCGCGGTACTGCTGGGCTGGTTGCTGCTCGGCGAGACGCCCCCGCTCCTCGCGTTCGCCGGTGGGGCGTTGTGCCTGGTCGGTGTGTACCTGTCGCGACGGCGGGTCCGCGCCGCGTCGCCGACCGCGGAGCCGGCCGTACCCGCGGTGCCGCGCTGAATCCGCGCCCGGCCCGAGCCGAGTCACGTGCGAACCGCGCCCGACTCACGCGCGAACCGCGCCCGGGCCGCGCCTGGCCGCGCGGGAGATTTTGGTTAAAGGGACATAACGCGGCATAACAACTGGCCATCGAGTATGGCGCGGATCACTGGATTACGGGCAGAATGCACCCAATCCCATCGGGTCCCCCGAAACCCCCGAAAAGGTGATCTCCATGTCCCTGCGTCGCCTCGCTGCCGTACTCGGCGCGTCCGCCGTCGCGGCAGTGATGTTCTTCGGCTTCTCCGCCCCGGCCCAGGCGTCGGTCACGCCGGAGCAGAAGCTGCAGGTCATGTCCGACTGGACGCAGCTCGACGCCGGCTCCCAGGGTGCCTGGGAGTCCGCCCGTGCCGACCAGGGCTCCTGGGCCGACTACGCCTTCGACTGGTCGACCGACTACTGCTCCTCCAGCCCCGACAACCCGCTCGGGTTCGACTTCGACATCTCCTGCGCGCGGCACGACTTCGGTTACCGCAACTACAAGGCCATGGGCCAGTTCGACGCGAACAAGGACCGCATCGACAGCATGTTCTACGAGAGCCTGAAGCGGGTCTGCGCGGGCTACTCGGGTGCCTCCGGTACGGCCTGCAACAGCCTCGCCTGGACCTACTACCAGGCCGTGCACGTGTTCGGCTACACCAAGGTCAGTCAGGCCGACATCGACCGCGCCGCAGCGATGCTGCCGGCCGGCGAGCGCTCCACCGGCGTCCGCTGACCGACGGCACCGGGTACCACCCCGCACCACCCGTGGCTCCCGCCTCGCGGCGATCCGGCACCTGGGGCCCTGCCGGACCGCCGCGGACGCGGGAGCCACACCTCGTTCTCGCCTCGGCACGTGTTCCACGCGTGGCCTCGGCGACCCGGCACCGCCGCTCCGCCCGGCCTCGCACAGCAAGAAGGCCCGGCCGATGGCCGGGCCTGAGGCATGCGCACAGCAAGAAGGCCCGGCCGATGGCCGGGCCTGGGGCGGCAGGCCCCGATGCTTGGAGAACGAGAGCGGACGACGGGATTCGAACCCGCGACCCTCACCTTGGCAAGGTGATGCGCTACCAGCTGCGCTACGTCCGCGTGTGCATCACGATCCTAACGCACGGTCCCGGCGGCCCGGCGCCTACCCGCAGCGCGGCAGCGGGGGCAGTTCGTCGACCCGGACCAGGGTCGGCGGCGCCGCCGAACTGTCCTTGCTCGTCGGCGGGTAGCCGACCGCCAGCCCGTTGCCCCGCGCCTCCGTGTACCCGTACGCGGACGTGAGCTGCGTGTAGGAACCACTGCGCAGGTCCGCGGCGAACTGCGCGCTGCCGTCGTCCCAGGTCACCAGGTCACCGGCGACGCGTACCCACTGGATGTTGCGGCCCTCCGGCACCGACAGCGCCCGCACCCGGCGCGGCCAACCGGTGTGCCACACCCACAGGGTCCGTACCGCCGGGCCGACCCACGCGGCGCTGGCGTCGCGGCCCGGACCGGCGAGGCC
>JBAUUM010000737.1:0-3650 GCA_049582705.1 Actinocatenispora sp. | reverse complement strand
CGGCGGTGCTGTTCGTCAAGCTGTACGACCTCGGCCCGGACGGGCGGCGCACCCTGGTGGCCGGGCAGGCCGCGCCGGTGCGGGTGACGGGTCTGCCGAGCGGCGGTCTCGGCCCCGACTCGGCGCGCACGGTGCGGGTCACGCTGCCCGGGATGGTGCACCGGTTCGCCACCGGGCACCGGATCGAGATCGTGGTGGACAGCGCGGACCGGGCGTACGCGGGTCCCGCCGCGCCCGCGACGTACACGGTCGGGTTGGCCGGCGGCACGGTACGGCTGCCCGTGGTGGCGGCACAGCCGCTGACCGACCCGGCCGGCGTCTGGTACTGGGTACTGCTGGCCGTCGTGGTACTGCTCGTGCTCGCGGTGGCGGCGGCCCTGGCCGTGGCGGCGGTGCGGCGGCGGCGCCGGCAGCGCGCCGTGGACCCGGAGTTCGCGGACACCCCGCTGCACGTACGCGGCCTGCGCAAGACGTACCGGGACGGCTTCGTGGCGGTGCGCGGAGTGACCTTCACCGTGGACCGGGGGCAGGTGGTGGGGCTGCTCGGGCCGAACGGTTCCGGCAAGACCACGTCGCTGCGCATGGTGCTGGGCCTGATCCGGCCGACCGGCGGGGAGACCCTGGTGTTCGGCCACCGGGTGTACGCCGGCGCGCCGGTACTGTCCCGGATCGGTGCCCTGGTGGAACGGCCCGGTTTCCTGCCGCACCTGTCCGGCCTGGACAACCTGCGGCTCTACTGGCGCAGTACCGGCCGGCCGTGGGCGGACGCGGGGCTCGACGAGGTGCTGGAGATCGCCGGGCTCGGGGACGCGGTGCGGCGCAAGGTGCGCGCGTACAGCCACGGCATGCGGCAGCGGCTGGCCATCGCGCAGGCCATGATGGGGCTGCCGGACCTGCTGGTACTGGACGAGCCGACGGACGGGCTGGATCCGCCGCAGATCGCCGAGATGCGCCGGGTGCTGCAGCGTTACGCGACCGGTGGCCGCGCGGTGCTGGTGTCCAGTCACCTGCTGGCCGAGGTGGAGCAGACCTGCACGCATGTGGTGGTGCTGCGTACCGGGGAGCGGATCGCGGCCGGCCCGGTCGGGGACATCGTCGGAGACTCGCCCAGCGTACTGGTCAGTGTGTCCGATGTGGACGCTGCCGAGCCGGTACTGCGTGGCCTGTCCGGGGTGGCCGGGGTCGCGCGCCAGGACGGCGGTTTCGTGGTCGACCTGGCCGGCCTGCCGCGCCGGGAGATGATCTCGGCGCTGGTCGACGCCGGTGTGGGCGTGGACCGGGTGGTACCGCGCCGCCGGCTGGAGGACGCCTTCCTGGCGCTGCTGGAACGGGGTGACTGAGGTGGTCGCGGAGCAGGGACGCCCGGCGGAGGTCGAGGCGTCGGCCGACGGCGCGGCGGCCGGGTACCGGCCGGCCGGCACGTTGCGGGTGTCGACGGAGATCCGTCGGCAGGTGACCCGGCGGCGTACCCAGCTGGTGCTCGGTTTCCTGGTGCTGTTGCCGGTGGTGCTGTTCCTGGCGTTCCGGTTCGGCACGGACGACTCGGGCGACGGAAACGGCGGCGGCTTCGTGTCGATGGCGAAGTCGGGTGGCGCCAACTTCACGGTCTTCACCCTGCTGGTGTCGGCCTCGTTCCTGCTGGTCGTGGTGGTCGCGCTGTTCTGCGGCGACACGGTGGCCAGCGAGGCGAGTTGGGGCAGCCTGCGGTACCTGCTGGCCGCGCCGGTGCCGCGGTCCCGGCTGCTGGCGGTCAAGCTGGTGGTCGGCCTGCTGTCCTCGGCGGTGGCGATGGTGCTGTTGACGGGCACCGCGCTGCTGGTGGGCACGCTCGCGTTCGGCTGGCGACCGCTCCAGACCATGACCGGTGACAGCATCCCGGCCGGTACCGCCGTGCTGCGCATCGCCGGCGTGGTCGGCTATCTGGCGGTGGGTCTGCTGGTCACGGCCGGGGTGGCGTTCCTGTTGTCGGTGTGGACGGACGCGGCGCTGGGCGCGGTCGGCGGTGCCGTCCTGGTGTTCATCGTGTCCAGCATCCTGGACCAGGTGACGGCCCTGGGCGGACTGCGTGCCGTGCTGCCCACGCACTACCAGGACGCGTACCTGGACCTGCTGGCCGAGCCGGTGCGGTGGGACCAGCTGGCGAAGGGCTCGATCTCGGCGCTGCTGTACGCCGCCGTGTTCGTCGCCCTGGCCTGGTGGCGGTTCCTGCGCAAGGACATCACGTCCTGACCGGACGACCGTCGCACCTCACACGGTGACCGGACGGCCGTCGACCCGCACGCCGTGACCGGACGGCCGGGGTACCTCACGCCCTGAGCGGACGACCGTCGGAGCGCGCGGACCGGGTGCCGAGTACGGCGGTGAGCAGACCGGGGTAGTGCCGTTCCATCGCGTCGCGCCGGAGCGAGACGTGCCGGCTGGTGCCCTCGATCCGGGTGTGGGTGAGGCCGGCCTCGCGGAGCACCTTGAGGTGGTGCGACCGGGTGGCCTTGGCCAGGCCGAGGTCGAAGGTGCCGCAGCACCGTTCGCCGTCGCGGTCGAGCGCGCGGACGATCTCCAGCCGCGCGTCGTCGCCGAGTGCCTGCAGTACGGCGGTGAGAGGCACGTCGGCAAGGTCCGGTTCGAACAGCTCCATGTGTTCAGCGTAACTCTCGTTCGACAAACATCGAACTACGGGCCTACGGTAGGCCGGTAGTTCGTTAATGGTCGAACAAGGAGAACCGACATGTTCAGCCGCTCCGGCGCGTACGCACTGCCGCTGCTGGCCGTCCTCGTCTGGGGCGGCATGTTCCCCGTGACGGCCGGTGCGCTGGCCCACGTCGACGGCGTACACCTGACCGCCGTCCGGTACGTCGTCGCCGCCACCGTGCTGGTGGTACTGCTCGTCGCCACCCAGGGCCGGGCGGCGCTGCGGCCCGACGGCCGGCTCGGCGAGCTCCTGCTCCTCGGGACCGTCGGCGTCGCCGGCTTCAACCTGCTGGTCAACCTGGCCCTCGGCTACACCGCGCCGCAGAACGCCGCGCTGATGGTGGCGCTCACCCCGGTACTGACCCTGCTCGTCCGGTGGGTACGCGACGGGGTTCGCCCCACCGCGGCCATGGTCGGGCTGATGGTCGCGGCCCTGTTCGGCGTCGCGTTGGTGATCACCCACGGCCGGCTCGCCGACTTCTCCTCCATCGGCGCCGGCGACGCGATGACCCTGCTCGGCGTCCTGGGCTGGGCGATCTACACGCACGGTGCCGGCCGGTTCCAGGCCTGGACGGCACTGCGGTACACCACCCTCACCCAGCTGGTCGGCGCCGGCGTCACGGTCCTGGTCGCGGTACTGGCGGATCTCGCCGGCCTGACCCGACCGCCGGTACCGGCCGCGTTCGGCGCGGTGGCCTGGCAGCTCGGGTACGTCGCGCTGGGATCCTCGGTGCTCGCGGTACTGGTCTGGAGCATGGCGATCCGCCGCCTCGGCGTCCCGAACGTCGCCCTGTTCATGAACCTGGTGCCGGTCGTCGCCTTCACGATCCAGATCGCCCGCGGCTACCAGCCGGTACCGGCCGAACTGGTCGGGGCGGCCCTCACCGTCGGCGCGCTGGTGCTGACCAACCGGCTCACCCGCCGTGCCGCGACCGTCCCGGCCGGCGGCCCCGTCGCCGCGC
>JBAUUM010000736.1:0-10818 GCA_049582705.1 Actinocatenispora sp. | reverse complement strand
ATCCGGTCCCGGTCGTCGCTCCGATCGGCGGCACCGATCCGGTCGCTGGCGCCGCCGATGCCGCGCTCTGCCGCGCCGACCCGATGTCCGGTTGACCGCCCTCCGCCGCCCGGGTCCGGAGGATTTGCACCGTGAGGTTGCCGGAACCGAACGATTTCCCGATGTCCAGGTAGCCGCGAGGTAACGGCGGCCCGAAGCCTTGTCGCAGGTGGGGCGGGTGCACTGAGCCTCGAGCCAGCGGGTATAGCCTGGCCAACGTGACTCGTCGAGCGAAGATCGTCTGTACCATCGGCCCGGCCACTGCCACCCCCGAAAGGATGCGAGGCCTGGTCGAGGCCGGGATGGATGTCGCCCGGCTCAACTTCAGCCACGGCACACACGCTGACCACGAGGCCGTGTACCACATGGTCCGGGAGGCGGCGGAGGCCACCGGCCGGGCCGTCGGCGTCCTGGCCGACCTGCAGGGTCCGAAGATCCGCCTCGGCAACTTCGCCGAGGGCAAGGTCGAGTGGCGCACCGGCGACACGGTGATCATCACGTCCGACGACGTGCAGGGCACCGCGGAGCGGGTCTCCGTGACGTACAAGAAGCTGCCCGCGGAGGTGCACGCCGGCGACCGGCTGCTGGTCGACGACGGCAAGCTGTCCCTGGAGGTCACCGCCGTCGAGGGCGACGACATCCGCTGCCTGGTGGTGGAGGGTGGGCCGGTCTCCGACCACAAGGGGCTGTCGCTGCCCAACGTGGCGATCAGCGTGCCGGCACTGTCCAGCAAGGACGCCGAGGACCTGCGGTTCGCGCTGCACCTGGGCGTCGACCTGGTGGCGCTGTCCTTCGTCCGGTCGGCCGACGACATCAAGCCGGCGCACGAGATCATGGACGAGCACGGCGACCGGCTGCCGATCATCGCCAAGATCGAGAAGCCGGAGGCCGTGGACCGGCTCGACGCGATCGTCGAGGCCTTCGACGGCCTGATGGTCGCGCGCGGTGACCTGGGCGTCGAACTGCCCCTGGAGCGGGTGCCGATGGTGCAGAAGCACGCCGTGCAGCTGTGCCGGGAGAACGCCAAGCCGGTCATCGTCGCCACCCAGATGCTCGACTCGATGGTGGACAACTCCCGGCCGACCCGCGCCGAGGTCTCCGACGTGGCGAACGCGGTACTCGACGGGGCGGACGCGGTGATGCTCTCCGCGGAGAGCAGCGTCGGGCGCTACCCGGTGCTGACCGTGCGCACCATGGCCCGGATCGTCGAGTCCGCCGAGTGCGGCGAGTTCTGCTGCCCGACGCTGCAGCACGACCCGCGCACCCAGGGCGGCGCGATCACCGCGGCGGCGGCGCACACCGCCGAGGTGATCGGCGCGAAGGCGCTGGTGGCCTTCAGCCAGACCGGCGACACCGTACGACGGCTGGCCCGGCTGCACAGCGGCCTGCCGCTGCTCGCCTTCACCCCCGAGGACAAGGTCCGCCGGCAGCTCTCCCTCAGCTGGGGGGTCGAGACCCACCTGGTGCCGTTCGTGCACCACACCGACGACATGTTCCGCCAGGTCGACCACGCCATGCGGGACCTGGGGCACGGCGCCACCGGCGACGTGGTCGTGGTCGTCGCGGGCAGCCCGCCCGGCACCCCCGGCTCCACGAACACGCTGCGGGTGCACCGGCTCGGCTCGCTCACCGAGACCGCCTGACCGGCGGGGACCGCGTGCCTGACGACGGCCCCGCCGGCTCCGCGGCGGCGGAGTCACCCACCGCCGGGCCGCTGACCGGGCAGGCCGCGGTCGACGAACTGCTCAGCCTGCTCGACCTGGAACCCATCGAGGTCAACATCTTCCGGGGGCGCAGCCCCACCGTGGGCCGGCAACGGGTGTTCGGTGGCCAGGTCGCCGGGCAGGCCCTGGTCGCCGCCGGGCGTACGGTCGAGCCGGACCGCCCGGTGCACTCACTGCACGGATACTTCGTCCGCCCCGGCGACCCGCGGGTGCCGATCGTGTACTCGGTCGAGAAGATCCGCGACGGCCGGTCGTTTTCGGTACGGCGGACCACGGCGGTCCAGCACGGGCAGCCGATCTTCTTCATGTCCGCGTCGTTCCACTCACCGGAGAAGGGCCTGGACCACCAGACCCAGATGCCCGACGACGTACCGCCGCCCGAGCAGGTACCCACGATCGCCGAGCGGATGGCGCGGTACCCGGAACGGCTGGGTGTCTGGTCCCGCGCGCCGCAGTCGGTGGACGTGCGGTACGTGGGGGAGCCCGGCTGGGTCCGCAGCGGCGACCGGCCCGCCTCGGCGCAGCAGCGGGTCTGGATGCGCATCGCGGGCACCCTGCCGGACAGCCCGCTGCTGCAGGCCTGTGCGTTGACCTACGCGAGCGACCTGACCCTGCTGGACTCGGTGCTGTCCTGGCACGGTGAGGTGTGGGGCGAGGACGGCTTCGCCGGCGCGAGCCTGGACCACGCGCTGTGGTTCCATCGGCCGTTCCGCGCCGACGACTGGTTCCTCTACGACTGCGCCAGCCCGTCCGCGTCGGACGCGCGCGGGCTGGCCACGGGCCGCATCTTCGCCGCGGACGGTCGGCACGTTGCCACCGTCGTGCAGGAGGGCCTGCTGCGCCGGGTCGGCGGCTGACCCACCGACCCGGCCCGCAGCGTCAGCCCACCGGGTACGCGGCGAGCGTCCACAGCGAGTAGCCGTACTGCAGGGCTCGCTTGACGCCCTGCATCCGCACGTACCGGGCGTCGACGCCGTCGAAGCGCAGCGTGTCGGTGCCGCCGTTGCCGTCGGTCACGTCCGCGACCGTGGCCCACTGCTCGCCGTCCGTGGAGACCTGCACCCGGTACGCCTTGCCGTACGAGGCCTCCCAGCTCAGTACCACCTTGCCCAGTTCGTGGCTCGCGGGCAGGGCGACGGTCAGCCAGGCGCCGTCGTCGTACCCGGAGGACCAGCGGGTGCTGTCGTCGCCGTCGATGGCGAACCCGGCACCGAACCGGGTTTCGTCCCCGATCTCGACACTGGAGGCGGTGGCGGTCGCCCCGCCCGAGGCGAGCGCCACGTCGTCGTCGGTGGTGTGCGGGTACACCCGTACCGGCACCGCGACGGTGACGTCGCCGAGCGAGACGGTGATGCTCCGCTCGCCGGTCGCGGCGCCCGCGTCCGCCGACAGGGTCACCGGGATCCGTACCCGGTCGCCGCGCCGCAGGCTGACGCGCTGGCTGGCCGGCTCGGCGGTCAGGCCGTCCGGGGCGTGTACCCGCAGGTCGCCGTGGACCGCCTCGGTGCCGGCCGCGCTGACCGTCAGGGTGAACGTCGCCCGGTCGGACGTCTCGACGGCCACGGTGCCGGGCTGTGCGGCCACGTCCGCGGCCGGCGCGTCCGCGGCGATCGGTACGACCTCGGCCACCGTCGGCGTGCCGCCCCGCCACCGCAACCGGATCCGGTCCGCGGAACGGCCGTGCGCCGACAGGTCCGTGTAGCGGCCGGTCAGTCGGCCGAGCGTCCGCCAGTCCCCGTCGCCGGAGCGGATCTGCACGTCGGCGTCGCTGTGCGCGCCGGCCACGACGAGCACCCGGTCCAGCGCTCGGGCGGTGGGCGCGGTGAGGGTCAGCGCTTCTCCGTCGTGCGCGGCCCGGGACGCGGCGTACCCGGTGTCCGGGTCGCGGTCGGTCACCGCCGCCAGCGACGAGCCCTCGGCCGGTTCCGGGGCACCGGTCACCGTCCAGCTGCCACGGTCCACGCCCGCGCCCAGCCAGCGGGTGTTGGCCGCCAGCGCGTCGGTGACGAACGTGTCCGCGACGCCGTCGGCCACCTTCACGGTCGTCTTCCCGTCGATCGGGTCGACCGGTGTCTTCGCCGCGGAGACCAGCGCGGGGATCCGGGCCCGGTCGGCCGCGGCCCGGTCGCCGTCACCGGCGCGCTGCGCGCGCAGCATGTCCAGCGCGGCGCTCATCGCCTGCCCCCACGCGCCCATCGACTCCAGCCACGGTCCCGTCTCGGACCGGAACGCGGCGGAGGTGCCGCGCCGGATCACGTCGGGCGCGGCGGCGAAGTCCGTGACCCGGCGCGCGAACGCGGCGACGCCCCGCTCGTCGCCCCGCTGCCATGCCGTCCAGAAGTCGGTGACCGCGGCGGTCAGTTCCGGTGCCTGCTCGCCGGTGATGTTGGGGATCTGGTACTCGGCGTCGCAGAACGCGCGCAGCGCCGTGGCCAGGTCCGCGTCGCCGCCGGCGTACTCGGTGATGGCCTCACCCCAGGAGCGCTGCGGGTCGTACGCCTTGTCGTTCCACACGAAGTCGGCGACCGTGTACAGCGCGATCTTGCTCGCGTCCGCCTGGTTCATCGGGTTGGACGTGTCGCCGACCAGGGCCCCGGACAGGCCCACCTCGCGGTGCAGGTACGGGGCCATCTCCAGGCGCCCCCGCAGATAGTCGTTGACCGGGTAGTTGTCCCACAGCAGGATGTCGTGGCCGAACACCTCGCGTGCCGCGGTGGCCTGCGCGACGGTCACGTCGTGCGCGATGACCCCGATCCCGGTCCACATCACGATCACGTCGTCGTCGAGCTGTTCGCGCAGCGCCTTCTTGTACGGCGACTCGTCCACGTCGTAGTACTCGGTGGCCACGGTCTGCAGGCGTTCGACGTCCTCGTGTCGGGACACGAATGACGTGTTGAGCCGGTTGAGCAGGTACGCCTGCGCCGCGCCGGCCGCCGCCGCGCCGGAGCCGAACTTCGCGGCGTCGGCGTCGCAGTTCCACTTCGTGTAGCTGATGTCGTCCAACGGCACGTTGAACGAGCGGACCCCGATCGCGTACACCTGCTCGAACTTGTCCACCAGCGCCTGGAGGTCGTCGTCGGAGGAGTAGCAGACCGACAGGCCGGGGGACAACGCGTAGGTGAACCGCACGTGGTCGGCTGCGGCGCGGTCGACCAGCTCGGTCAGCTCCGCGAGCTTGTCCGCCGGGTACTCGGCGCGCCACTGCGCCCGCAGGTACGGGTCGTCCTTCGGCGAGTACTCGTAGGTGTTGAGCTTGTGTGCGCCGTAGAAGTCGAACTGGTCCAGCCGGGCGGCGTGCGACCAGGGTGTGCCGTAGAAGCCCTCGATGGTGCCGCGCACCGGCATCGCCGGCCAGTCGCGGACCGTGAGCGCCGGCAGACCGTGCCGGGTGAGGATCTGGCGCAGGGTCTGCACCGCGTAGTACGTGCCGTCGGTGTCCACACCGGACAGTGCCACCAGGCCACGGCCGTGATCGGTGCCGGCGGCCAGTACGTAGCCCTCGGCGGCCAGACCGTCCGGGCCGTCCGTGCCGAGCCGGCTCAGCGCGCCGGCCGTGGCCGGGTTCTCGGTGGGGCCGCCCAGATAGACGGTCAGCCGCCCGGTCGGTGGGGGAGCGTCGGCGTCGACGGTGCGCACGTCGCGTACCCCGTTGTCGTGCAGCACCGTGGTCAGGGTGCTCAGCGCCGCCGGATCGGTGTGCTCGGCGCGCACCACGGTCACCTCGTCGGGCACCGCCAGCGTGCCGTGTCCGCGGCTGACCTTCTGCGGGGTGGGTGTGATGGTCGGCAGCGAGGGGCCCGGCGCGGCCCGCACCGGCGTGGCGGGCAGCGCCGGCACGGTGGCCGCGGCCAGGGTGAACAGGGTCAGCACGGTGATCGGACGGAGCAGGCGCACGGGGGGACCTCCGGGGCGGGTGCGACGTCGGACGCCCGTCCCACTGGCCCGGGCGTCCTCCCGACCATCCCCCCACGGACCCCGATGATTGTCAAGATGTGTCGCTTCCCGGCCGTCTGCGCGCGCTTTTGCGCAGCGGCGCCACGGACCTGTCGCACCGGTCCGCCGTCACGGTGTCCGCCGGGCCGCCGTCACGCTGGACCGCCGTCACACCGGACCGCCGTCACACCCGGCCGGTCGGCGCGGTCTCGACGAACGCGGTGAGCAACTCGGCGAAACGCTCCGGCGCGTCGAGTGGTACGAAGGTGCGTGAGCCGGGGATGCGCTCCAGTCGGGCGGCACGCAGGTCGGCAGCCAGCCGGCTGGCGACGTCGGGCGGGAAGAACCGGTCGTCGTCCCCCCAGGCGAGCAGAACCGGCAGGGACGAGTCGCGCAGCAGCCGGATCGCGTCGAGCGTGTACCGGGGATGGATGCCACGCAGCACCTTCCCGGTGTCGCGGCGTACCGCGGCACTGCGCAGTGCCGGCGCGCACCAGCGGTCCTCCACCTCGCGCGGGGCACGGTGGTGCACCAGGCCGCCGTAGGCGATCGGCAGACCTCGCGCCGGACCGAAGCGCATGGTCTGCGCCATCGCCCACACCCCGCCGGGGATCCGGGCCAGCCACTGCAGGTACCGGAAGGCCGGCGGGAAGAAGTTGTCGTACGCGTCGCAGTTGGTCAGCGCGAGCCGGCCCAGTCGCTGCGGGTGGTGCGCGGCGACGAGCTGGCAGATCGCGCCCCCGGTGTCGTTGCCGACCAGCGTGACGTCGGTCAGGTCCAGGGCGGCCAGGAAGTCGGCGACAGCGGTGGCCAGGCCGGTGGGGCTGAGGTCGGCGTCGGGGCGCATCGCCTCGGTGTGCGAGCCGAACGGCAGATCCGGGGTCAGTACCCGGAACCGTTCGGTCAGGCGCGGCACCACGTCGCGCCACAGCTCCGAGTTCACCAGCATCCCGTGCACGAGTACGACGGGCGATCCCTCGCCGCGGTCCTGGTAGTGCAGCGTGCCGGCGGGAAGTTGTACCTGCGCCATGGCCCCCTCCTTGACATACAGGCTGTATCTGAATCTGTTGTTAAGATACAGCCTGTATGTCAGAACAGGAAGCGGTTATGTCGAAACGGGAAGCACAGGCGCGGGCGACCCGCGACACGCTGCTGCGGGCGGGTCGGGAACTGTTCGCCGCGCACGGCTACGCGGCCGTCGGCACCGAGGCGATCGTCGCCCACGCCGGGCTCACCCGGGGCGCGCTCTACCACCACTTCCGCGACAAGCGCGACCTCTTCCGCGCCGTGCACGAACAGGTCGAGGAACAGCTGACGGGGCGGGTCGCCGCCACGGTCGCGGGCATCACCGACCCGGTCACGCTGATCCGTGTCGGTGCCGGGTCGTACCTGGACGAGTGCCAGTGTCCCGACGTCATCCAGATCGCCCTGCTCGACGCCCCCACGGTGCTCGGCTGGCCCGCCTGGCGCGAGGTCAGCGAACGGTACGGGCTGGAGCTGATCGCCACCAGCCTGACCCTGGTCATCGACGCCGAGGCGATGCCGGCGTTGCCGGTGCGACCCCTCGCCCACCTGCTCCTGGGCGCGCTCGTCGAGGCCGCGCTGCTCGTCGCCAACGATCCGGATCCGGCCGCGGCGCGCCGACGGGTCGAACCCGCGCTGCTCGGCCTGCTCGACGGCCTGCTCACCCGGCACGGCTGAGCACGCCCCGGTCGCCGGTCCGACACCGCGGGCGCGACAGGCCGCGGACAGCCGTCGGGAAGAATGGGGTGCCGGGGGAGGTGCACCAGTGCTGATCACTCTGCTCGGACCGCTGCGGGTCGGCGACGATGACGGCCGGGCCGTCGTCGTCGGGGGAGACCGGCTGCGCGCGCTGCTGGCGATGCTCGCGCTCACCCCGGGGCGCCCCGTGCCGACCGGCCGGCTCGTCGCCGGGCTGTGGGGAGATCAGCCGCCCGCCGGCACCAACAACGCCCTCCAGTCGCTGATCTCCCGGCTGCGCAGGATCCTCACCGACGGGGCGGAACTGCGCTCCGAACCCGCCGGCTACCTGCTGGAGATCCCCCGCCAGTCGGTCGACACCGAGCGGTTCGCCGCACTCGCCGCCGACGGTCGCCGGCGACTGTCCACCGGCGACCCGCACGGCGCGGCCGACGCGCTGGCTGCCGCCCTGCGGCTCTGGCGGGGTCCGGCCCTGGTCGACGTGGCGGCACCGTTCGCCGGCCCGGTCGCCAGTCGGCTCGACGCCGACCGGGCCGACGCGATCGCCGACCTCGCCGACGCCCACCTGGCCGCCGGACAACCCGACCGGGCCGCCGAGTTGCTCACCGGGCCCGTCGCGGAGCAGCCGCTGTCCGAACGGTTCTGCGGCCTCGCGATCCGCGCCCTGACCGCGACCGGCCGGCAGGCCGACGCGCTCGCCTGCTACGAACGGACCCGCCGGGCGCTCGCCGACGAACTCGGCGTCGACCCGTCGCCCCAGCTGGCCGCGGTACACGTCGCGATGCTGCGCGGCGAGCTGGCCCACCCGGACACCGACGAGCGGGCCGACCGGGTGGGCCGGACGAACCTGCGCGCCACGCTGTCCAGCTTCATCGGCCGGGAACGCGAGATGGCCGAGGTACGGCGGCTGCTCGCGGACGCCCGGCTGGTCACCTTCGTCGGGCCCGGCGGCGCGGGCAAGACCCGGTTGGCCACCGAGGCGGCGGCCGGGCTGGCCGCCCGGTACCCCGACGGGGTGTGGCTGGTCCAGCTCGCGCCGGTCAGCGACCCCGTCGAGGTGCCGCACGCGGTCCTCGCGGCGCTCGGCAGCCCCGAACCGGCCGTCGTCACCGCCAGCCAACGCGCCGGCCGCCCCGCCGTCCTCGACCGCGAGGAGCACCTGCTGGCTGAGCTGGCCAGCCGTCGGCTGCTGCTGATCCTGGACAACTGCGAACACCTCGTCGACGCCGCCGCGCGACTCGCCGACACGCTGCTCGCCCGCTGCCCCGAGGTCCGGGTGCTCGCCACCAGCCGTTCCCCGCTCGGCATCACCGGCGAGCGGCTCTACCCGGTGCCGCCGCTCGACCTGCCCGGCCCGGGCGCGGACCTGGCGACCGCCCGCGCATCGGCGGCCGTGCGGCTGCTGTCCGACCGCGCCGCAGCGGTACGCCCGGGGTTCGAGGTGCACGCCGACAACGTCGCCGCGGTCACCCAGATCTGCCGGCGACTCGACGGCGCGCCGTTGGCTCTCGAACTCGCCGCGGCACGGCTGCGCGCCTTCACCCCGGCGCAGCTCGCGGACCGTCTCGACGACCGGTTCCGGCTGCTGAGCACCGGGAACCGGGCCGCGCTGCCCCGCCACCAGACCCTGCACGCCGTGGTCAGCTGGAGCTGGGAACTGCTCAGCCCCGCGGAGCGGGTACTGGCCCGGCGGCTGTCGGTGTTCCCCGGCGGCGCCACCCTCGACACCGTCGAACAGGTCTGCGCCGACCCCGCCGACCCCGGACGTGCCGACGCGCCGCCGGGCGAGTTGCCCGCCGGGGCGGTACTCGACGCGCTGGGCGGCCTGGTGGACAAGTCGCTCGTGGAGACCGTGGACGGCACACCGGCCGTGCGGTACCGCATGCTGGAGACCATCCGGGCGTACGCCGCCGACCAGCTCGCCGCCGCCGCGGACGACCGGACCCGCGAGGCGCATCTGCGGTACTACCTGCGGCTGGCCGAGAGCACCGACCCGTTGCTGCGTAGCGGTCGGCAGCAGGAAGCGATGGCCCTGTTCGGCGCGGAGCACGACAACCTGCTCGCCGCCCTGCGGCACTGCGTCGAGCGACGCGATGCCGACCACGCGCTGCGGATCGGCGCGGCTCTGCTGTGGTACTGGTTCCTGCTCGGCTACGCGACCGACGGCAGCTTCTGGCTGGGCGAGATCATGCGGGTCGCACCGAAGGAGCCGCGCCCCGGGCTCGCCGCGGCGCAGGCCCTCTGCTACCTCGGCTCCGTCCTGGACAGGATGCTGGCCATGCTGGGCGATCCCGACGGCATGGCCGCGATGATGGACCGGTTCGAGCGCCTCGCCGCGCGGGCGGCGGCGGAGGGTCCGATGCCGGCGATCCTGAAGATCGCCCGGATCTTTCCGCCGGTGATGCGCGGCGGTTTCGACGACTCCCGCGCCGCGCTGGACGATCTGGTCGACGACGAGGACCCGTGGACGGCCGCGGCGTGTCATCTGCTGCGCGCCAACCTGCTGCAGGACGCGCTCAACTCCGCCGTACGGGCCGGCGCGGACGCCGTGGCCGCCGTCGACGGCTTCCGGACGCTCGGCGACCGCTGGGGCCTGGCCATGGCGCTCGTCGGGTACGGGGAGTACCTGGTGATGGCCGGTGACCTGCCCGGCGCGGCGGACACCCTCGCCGAGGCGTGGCAGGTCGCGAGCGGGTCCATTCCGGAACGGGACCGGCCCAACTTCCTGGTCCGGCTGGCGGGCATCCGGGTCCGGGCCGGCGATGTCGACACGGCCGAACGGGACCTGGCGCACGCCGCCCGCCTCAGCGCTGCCCTGCCACCGGACGACACCCTGCGTGACCACGACTGGTTCCAGCCCGAACTGGTCCAGGCCGAGGTGCACCGGCACCGGCGCCGCTACCCGCAGGCCCGGGACTGCTACCGGACGGTGCTGGAGCGGGCGGCCGACGACGGGACGAAACCGCCGCAGCTGACCGGGATCGCCTACGCCGGGCTGGCCCGGGTCGAGCACGAGGACGGTTGCGACGAGGCGGCGGCGGACCTGCTGGCCGCCGGGCTCACCGCCGTGGCTCCGACCCGTGACATGCCGGTACTCGCGTTGCTGCTGGAGGCGCTCGTCGTCACCGCCACCGACGACGAGCGGGTCGCGGTGGTCTTCGGAGCGCTCGGCGCGCTGCGCCGGGACGTGACACTGCACGACCCGGGCATCACCGACGCGGTGACACGCGCGTCAGCCGCGCTTGGCGCCGAGGCGTTCGACGCGGCACGCGCTCGTGGAGTCGGACTCGACTTCGTCGGGATCTACGACTACCTGGGCGTGCCGGTGGGGCCGCCCGGACCGCACGCGGACCGGCAGCCCCAGTACCCGCTGTAGACGGTGGGCCGGCCGGAGCCGGCC
>JBAUUM010000735.1:0-3186 GCA_049582705.1 Actinocatenispora sp. | reverse complement strand
GGGCAGGACGTCGAGGACCGCCGCGGCCCGCCGCTCCTGGTCCCGGCGGTTGCTGTCCTGATGGTCGTTGCCCCGCGGCGGGCACTGGGGTCGACCCACCAGGCACAGTGGTGAGGGACCCGCGACGAGATCCAGACGACAGGTCCAGGCGACAGGTCCAGGCGACGAGGGAGAGGAGCGCCCGGTGGGCGACGTCCGCGCGGTGCTGTTCGACATCGACGACACCCTGCTCGACTACTCCGCGGCCGAACGCGGCGGCATCACCGACTACCTCACCGAACTCGGTGTCGCCGCCGAACGTCGCGCGGCCGGTGCGGACTTCTGGCACGAGGCGCAGGAACGCCACTTCGGCCGATTCCTGGCCGGTGAGGTGGACTTCACCGCGCAGCAGCACGCCCGCGCCGCCGAGATGATCGACTGGCTCGGCCTGCCACCGCTGACCCGGTCCACGGAACTCGCCGAATGGTTCTCCGGATACCGCCGGCACCACGACACGGCGCTGCGGCCGTTCGACGACGTCATCGCGTGCCTGGCGGCGCTGCCCGCCGACGTGGCGCTCGGTGTGATCAGCAACAACGACGAGGGCGCCGCGCGGGCCAAACTCACCCGGGTCGACCTGCTGACCCGGTTCCGCTGCGTGGTCTGCGTCGACACCGCCGGCTGCGCCAAGCCCGAACCCGGCATCTTCCGGCACGCGTGCCGGCTGCTGGAGGTCGAGCCCGCCGACGCCGTCTACGTCGGTGACCGGCTGGACAGCGACGCGATGGCCGCCGCCGCGGCCGGGCTACGGGGCGTCTGGCTGGACCGGACAGCCGGCCCCGGCGACCGGGAAGTACCGGCCGGCGTGGTCCGGATAACCGGCCTGTCTGGTTTGTCGGAAGCGCTCGGACTTGCGGCCTTCTCGCCCGCCACGCCGGTGACGGGCGACCTGATTTGAGGGCACCGCTGACCGTCGGGTACAGTTCTCTCCGGTGCGCGGGCACCGATGGGGTATGGGGTAATTGGCAGCCCGACTGGTTCTGGCCCAGTTAGTCTAGGTTCGAGTCCTGGTACCCCAGCAAAGTCCCGCGCACCACCTAGGGCCCCGTCGTCTAGCGGCCTAGGACACCGCCCTCTCAAGGCGGCGGCGCCGGTTCGAATCCGGTCGGGGCTACACGATTGGGCGATCCCTGTCCGCGGAGAGCGCGGACCGGGATCGTTTCGCTTTTCTCGGGGGCGCAGCCCCCGAGCCCCGCGCCGGGGGGATCCCCGGCACCCCCACGACCGCGGCCTTCGGCGCGGTCCGGAGGGCGGCCTGGCTGCGGGCTATGGGGTGGGGTTGGTGTAGAGGCGGCCGTCGGACCAGATGTAGCGGGTCCGGCCGTGCCGGGCCGCTGAGACCACGTCCGGGAAGAAGCCGCGGCCGTTCAGGTTGGCGCTCGTGTTGCAGAGCAGGGGAATGCCGCTGAGGCGGTGGTACTCGTCGAGGATCCGCCCGGCCCCCGGCGAGTCGGCGGTGATGGTCTGCAGGCGTGCCGTGCCGTCGAGGTGGACGATCGCCGGCACCCGCTCCGCCCACCCGGGCCGGAGCCGGTGCTCGAACAGCATGTACGGGTCCGTCCCACCCGGATCGAACACCTCCGCGCTGTGCGACTCGAGGCAGATCGGCGCGACCGGACGGTACGACGCCCGGTCCTTGACCGCGTTGAGGTGGTCCTTCATCCTCGGCTCGACCGCGGGTGCGAGGAAGCTGCGGTTGCCCAGCGCCCGCGGCCCCAGTTCCGCGTGGCCCGACAGCACCACCACCGGCTCGCCCTCGACGTGCAGGATCTCCGCGACGCCGCGTTCGTCGCAGGCCCGTGACACCCACCCGACCGGCTCCGCCCCGGCCGGATCGACGGCCGGGCCGCTGAACACGTGCCAGCGCAGCGCGCCGACGCCGGTACGGTGCAGCATCTCGCAGGCGGCGGTGCCGATCGCGGCGCCCGAGTCGTTCGGGAACGGTGGGATCCAGATGTCCGCGAACAGGCCCGTGGACCGCAACTGGCTGTTCCACTTGATGTTCAGGGCACAGCCGCCGGCGATGCACAGGTTCGGCCGCTGCCCGGGGAACCGGCGCCGCACGATTCCCGCCAGCGCCGTGGTCAGCCGATGGCCCAGGTAGCCCTGGAACGTGGCGATGATGTCGGCGTCGGTCAGGCCCGGGAACAGCTCGTCCCGGTGGTCGCGCACATGCCGGCCCAGCGCGAGGCAGCTCTCCACGGTCGCCGCCCCGCGCCGCCGGACCAGCTGGTCGAACTGGACGTACGCGTCCGTGGCCACCGTGCCCAGCGCCGCGTACGCCATCGCCTTCCCGGCGACCGACAGGTTCTGGTCCTGTCCCGCGGACTCCGGCGGGGAGAACGGCCCGAAGTAGCAGGCGAGGTCGGAGAACGCGCTGCCCAGGATCGGGAACAGGAACGCGACCGGCCGTACGGTCAGGTCCGCGTCCACCCGGTAGAGCCGGGGGATCATGCCGCCGTCCCAGACGAGGACGAGCGCGCCCTCACCCCGCGCCGCGAACGGGCTCGTGCAGTACGAGCCGAGCAGGTGGTTGCTGGCGTGGTGGTAGCTCACGTACCCGGGGGTGCGCTTGCCGAACTCGACGTCACGGAACTCGTAGCGGCGCAGCGGGTCACGGCTCACGCCGGTCTCCACGTACGGGGCGACGGGCAGCCGGAACGGGGCGCCGTCGCGGGTCAGCGAAACGCCGGCCGTGTCGGCGCCGAGCTCGGCCCACCATCCGTCGACGACGAACTGGTCGACCTCGTCGGGATCCACGCCCTGCGAGCGCAGGATCGCCTCGACCCGGTTCAGGTCCCCCAGGGGGCTGAAGCGCGCACCGTTGCCCAGCTTCTCGACCTCGATGCTGAACACCAGGCGGTCCCCGTCGATGAGCGCCACACCGCCGTCGTGCGACGCCTTGATGCCGCAGATCATCATCGTCGCGAGTACCGCTTTCCGGTCTAAACGGACACGAAGTCTCAGCAGACCACACAGTTCGGATAACGTCCAGTCCTGCACCGCGCGGTGGGGACCGGGCGAACGTTGAGCCCGATCGGGACGGTTCGCGGCACTATGATCCGTTCATGCATGACCGTCCCCGGCCCGCAACCGGCAGCGCGTGCGCGACGGCGCCGGGCGCGCCCGACGCGCGCCGTCGTGGCC